>NZ_JALKFW010000150.1:0-18966 GCF_023243055.1 Frankia sp. AgPm24
CCCAACAGACACCGACACCCGACATGATCAGCCACCGAAGATCATCCTTGCCCGGACCGCTTAACTAAGCGCCATTGGCCTGTAAGCAGGACCCACCGTTCACCTCAGGGGGCGAGGGGGTCTTTGGCCGTGGAACAGATTCGATTCGGGGCCGTGCGCGCGGCCCCGGGGGCGAGCAGGACACCCACCCTCGCCACAACGGCGCCGCAGCTCTTGCGTGAACAGATCGGCGGGATCTCCGTCGTGTGTCTGGTGCACGACGCTGGCCCACATCGGGGACGTGAACGGGCACCGCTACAAGATCCGCGCCACCGGCAACAGCCACCGTGGCGAATGGAAAACGTCGGAGGCCCTGCGTGTTGCGCCGGAAATCCGATTACCCCCGGGGACCGAGCATCGAAATACTACCCCGGGGGCAATCGTCGTGAATGCCCGCGACACCGCTGTGGGTACTGCGGCCACGGCCACCGAAGAATTCGGCCGAGCATACCTGGCCAGCGATGTCAGGTCAGCACCTTCCGGTCAGACAGAGGCGACCGGACGGCGTTCCGCGGACTGCTCGTTCCGGACCGTCACCAGTCCCAGTCCCAGCCGTCCTTGTCCTTTCCGTCCTTTCCGTCCTTTCCCCAGCCATCCTTGTCCTTTCCCCATCTGTCCTTGTTCCACCCGCCCTTGTCCCACTCGTCCTTGTCCCACCAGCCCTTGTCCCATCTGTCTTCCTGCCAGCCCTTGTCCCAGCCCTTGTCCTTGCTTCCCCAGCCGTCCGAGGCGTAGGCAGCTGTGGCCGAACCACCTGCGAGTGCCATCGCCGTAGCACCGGCGACCACAAGTACTGAAATTTGGAGCCGCACAGATCTTTTCATGATCCCTCCATCCGAGAAAAGGCGATCCCTTCGCCGCCAAAGGCAGGTTAGCGAGTTCCGGCACCCATGGAAAAAGGACCATCGATGGGGTGTGAAATGTCTTCGACTGGTCAGTCAAATTGAGTGCGAAGCTGTACGGTAAAGTCGCGTCAATGTACAGTCGTGGATAATCACGCCGCCGTTTTCGGCACTCAGTGGCCGATCCCGGGCCGACGCGACGGCAGTTCATCCGGGGAGCCGTCCCCGCGCTCCGCGCGAACAGGGGCGAATCCCGATCCGCCGGACAGGGATGGCGACGGACAGAGGTCCGAGGACATCCGGTGGTCTTGGCCGGTAATCTGGTCGACGTCGTCGAGTCCGGCCGTCAGGTCGAGCTGTCGCACGCGATTGCGGCCGGCCTCGCCGCGGCAGGTTCCAGGGATACGCGGTCGGGCCCACGACGGCCGCCAGCCGGTCGCGCACCACACTCTCCACCTTGATCGCCGTAAGGCTTGTTGATCAAGTGTATCCGGGTGACATACTCCCAGGTATGCGATGCCAGGGCGCCTCGCAGGACCGGACACGCCCTCCGCGCCTCCCCGTCGCGCTGATCACAACGAGGGTTCAGCGCGAGGTGCGCAGAATAACGACTCCCAGGCCGGGGGCGCGTAACGCGAGCAGTGCACCGCGGGCGGTGCGGTCGGCCAGCACTGCCAGGCGACGCCGCGCGCAGCGGGCGCGCAGCAGCTCGACCCGAGCGTCCTCGGACAGCTCGTCGCGGTGCGCGTCCCCGAAAGCCAGGCCGTCGGCGTGGGCGCCGGCGGGAGGCCGGCCCGTAGCCCAGGACAGGAACCGAGCGTTGAACTCCGGTTCGGCCGCGAGTGCCGGCCAGCGGCGGGCGACCCCGGCCCTGCGTTTGTCAAGCAGTGCCTGCCGGGTCGCCTCCAACGCCTCCTGGTCGAAACCCTCCGGATCGGCACCACCGGCGACCAGCGCCGCGAGCAACGCGGACTGCCCGGCCGCCAGCCGTGCCCTCACCGCATCCAGATCCACCGGCACAGCCAGACCGACCCGGCGGCCGGCTGGGTCAGGAACCTCCGCCGCCTCATCCGCCCCCACATCCGCCGCCCCCACATCCGCCGCCATGGCCGCCTCCCCCGCATCCGCCACCGTGACCACCATGACCACCGCCCTCGGACCCGCCGCTGTAGCCGCCGCCACAGCCGCCGCTGCTGCTGCTGCCGCTGCCGCTGCTGCTGCGGCGGCGGCGGCCAGAGGAACCACGGTGGCGACCCCTGGTGGACCACCGGCCGACGAAGATGCGGCTGAAAAGCCTTTTTCCCAGGACAAACACCGCTGCCAGCAGCAGGAGGCAGCCGACCAGCAGCACGATCTTCACCGGTGTTGACATGGCAGCTGCCTTTCTGCGGCGGCCGCGGCGGCCTGGACACGGTCACATTCGGCGTGGAACTCGGCGGCCGGGGGATAGCAGCCATCGCGTTCGAGGAGATAGGCGGCCCGTCCCGGCGCAAACCGCCCCACCGCATCAGCCAGCAGCTCCAGCTGCCGTGGCCCGACCGGATCCAGATGGGTGTCGTGATATCGGCCCTCGCGCATCACTCCACCGGCGACGTGCAGATAGGCGACCCGTTCCCACGGCAGCCGGTCGAACGCCGCAACCGGATCAAGGCCGTGGTTGACCGCGTCACCGTAGAAGTTCGCGACATCAACAAGCAGCAGCGCCCCGGTCCGCTCCGTCAACTCGGCAAGGAAGTCGGCGGGGGCCAGTTCGTCGTCCGGCCAGCGCAGCAACGCGGCCGGGTTCTCCAACGCCAGTGGAACCGGAAGCTCGGCACACGCGATCCCGACGTTGGCCACCAGCACATCCAGCGCATCCCGGGTATAAGGAACCGGCAGCAGATGGCCCGCCTCATACCCACCCGCACGTACGAACGCGACATGCTCGCTGACCAGCGGCGCGTCCACAACTCCAGCGATATCCGCCAGCCGACGCAGCCTGGCCGGGTCGGGCCGCCCGGCGCCTCCCAGCGACAGTCCGATTCCGTGCACCACCACCGGCACACCCACCTCGACCGGCCCCGGTCCCTGTGCCGACATGGCGTTCCCGTCGAGCCCGATGTTCTCCGCAATCACCTCGACAAACCCGAGCCCGACACGCCTGGCGAGCAACGCGGCCAGTTCCGGTCGCCACCCCACCCCGAACCCGCTCACCCCTGTCACGCCACGATCGTCACAAGGTGCAGCCGCCTTGGGCGCCCGGTCGGTTTGAGGTAGGAGGCGATCGTCGCGAGGCCGTCGCCGATCGACTTCAGGGCTCGATAGGTGGACGTGGCGTAGAAGTTTTCCACGTCGGCGCCGAACTCCAGCACCTTCTGGCCGTCCACGTCGTCTTCGTAGAAGGTGCCGAGAATTTTACACCGCACGCCAGTGAAGGAGACTCGGTTTTTGGTGAACGGGCCAAGGTCCGCGTCGAGCACTATAGATGGCGACAGGTCCTGGCTATTCGAGAGGGCAGTACGCAGGGACTCCTCCCGCACGGCGTGTAGATCACGATCGAGCGACAATGGTGCCGTACCTGCGACACGCAAAAGTAGTACCTCATCGTCGTCGATGCGAGGGTCGCTGGCGTCCTGCGCGGTGGCCAGCAGGAACGAGAACTGCGGAATGCCCCCGGCATCGAATTTCCAGCGGTCGTGGGTCAGCACGACCGCTTGGCCGTAGTCGATCTGGTGAATCGCACCGATCCGGGTCGACCGGTCGTCGGCAAGCAGCTCCGACCGCAGCAGCGACCCGGCGCCAACACCGGGAATGAAATCTATCATCCTCCGCCCCCTCCTAGCACCCACCAAACATCCTTGCACAGCCCACCGACAAGACCAACTATTCCTTGGCGTGCCTTGATGAGAGCGGCGCGCAGGGACTGCCAGTCGGGTAGCCCGTCTACTGCAAGGCGGGGTCGCCGAATCGATCCTGTTCATGAGAAGGAGCCCTCGAAGAGCTCCGCCGGTTCTCCGGTGAACCGGCAAAACCGCAGGTCAGCCCGCTCCAACGCGTCGGCTTGGACCACCATCTCGGTACCGCCGCAGGCTCGGATGGCGACCTCGTCAACGTCGACTGCTGGTGACTGTCCAGCGTCGACCTCGAGTTCGCAATTGGCTTCCGGGTTGGTCAAGTCGATCTCGGCCCATCGGCCGTACCCGACGTCGCTGCCGGCTCAGTCGGGCGGCAAGTAGGCGCGAGCCAGGTCATCGCCGCGGCCACCGGTGCGGCCGATGGATGCTTCTTCCAACTGACCCGCCGCAAGCCGAAGGCCAGGGCATAGCGGCAGGTGTCGTCGGGGCACCAGGCCAGCACCCGGCGCCGCATGGTGAGCAGATCGAACGGGTCTTGCAGGACTACGCTGCCTGCGAGACCGGGCCTCCTGGCAGCTACCCGGACCGGACTTCCACCGGCAAGCGACGACGAGCTTACGAAAGGTAGATCAGCCGTTTACACGGCGTCACCTCCAGTCTGCTGGGCGCACGGGAAAGGCTCAGTGACGGCCCGTTCACCATCGCGCAGGCCATGGACGATCTCGATCAGGTCCGGGTGGCCTACGGAGTCGAGCGCTGGGGTGTGGCGGGCCATTCCTGGGGCGCGGAACTGGCCCTGCGTTATGCCGCTCGTTTCTCGGACCGAGTGACCGGGGTCGCCTGTGTTTCCTGGGTCGGCGCAGGCGACGGATTCCGCGCTGAATACGTAGCCGAACGCGAGCGTCGGCTGGGGATCGACCTGCCCCGATAGGCGGAGTTTGCCCGGCGGCGACGTAGCCCGGGCGAGGAACGGAAATGGTGCCTGCTGCAGTGGCGGCCCGACCTCTCACCCGGTCCCGCCGCGCGCGGGCACGCCGCCGCGCTGTGGGCGACGCGTCCCCCGGACGTTTCCGTGAACGACGCGGCCCGCCGGCAGGTGTGGGCAGATCGCGAGACGATCGGCCTCCTCGTGCTCGATAGCGCCGGGCATGCTCCCTGGGCCGATCCGGCGCCCGCGATCGCCTTTCTTATGCGCCTGCGGTTCCGGCACCGACCAGGGGCCTCGCGTCGGTTGCGTCCGGTGCGGGATTGGGCGGCATCTCCCGCAGCTTCAGATAGATCGCGCGGACGGCCAGTACTCGCTTGATCTCCTTGAGGACGGGGTCGAAGTACCGCTGCCGGGACTCGCTGTCGGTAATCGACAGGATCGCGAAGTGCATAGCGCTGAAGCCGGCCAGCAGGGCTGACACCCTGAGCATCGGGCTCGAGATGAAGGCCGGGAGGTTCTGCTCCTCCGTAGCGCTCCAGTTTTGGGCAATGCTGTCGGTGATTGTGATCAGGCCGAAGATCTCGAAGAACAGAAACACGCCCACGCCGAACACGGTGGCTCGGATCAGCTGGCGGATGGTCAGCACCAGCAGGATGTTCCGTTCCTCGGCCGAGCGGAGCGGGATCAGGTGTGTCGACGGCGCCAGTTCTGCCGCGACCGGCGCCAGTGGTGTGCCGTGGCATGCCTGCTCCAGTTCTGGGGCGGATATGGCGGTCTCCAGCCTCTGTAGCTCCTCGCGCAACCGGGTGCGGATGGCGAGCACGACCACCGCCGCGAACAGGGTGAACAGGAGGCTCAAATGCCACCAGTTCAGATTTTTGGCCACCTGCCAGACCTCGGGAGTGAAGAAGAGAAACGTCGTGATGATCAGCACGCCTGGCAGGGCGTGTCCCAGCAGGCCGACGCTGTTGCGAAGATCGTTGAAAACGTGCCTGAACGCGTGTATGAACAGTGCCACCAGTCCGTACCGGGTGGCAATATTCGCCACCCCGAGAGTAAGTGCATATATGACGAGCAGGACGGCCGCGTTCGTGGCAAGATTTCTCACGACATCCCCGGAACTCGCATTGGGATTTTCGAGTACGTAATATTTGTAATCCTCGAGCGAGGCGAGGGCGTACGCCACGTACAGCAGCGGTGCTGCCAGGAAATATGCGAGCACCAGGCTGACCGCCAACGGGGCTGGCACGGGGGGCGGCGGGCGGCGCCTGGCGCGGGTCACGAACAGCCACAGGATTACCGACAGCGGTGTGGACACCAGCAGAGCGTCGCGCGCGTTGATCCAGGGCACGCCCCCGTATGTCGCGGACCATGCGGCAATGGTGAGTAGGAACGGGAACATCCGGGCCAGCGTGTGACTGCGGAACCCCTGCTTCGCGATGAACTTGGGCAACGCCTGACGGAACAGCCACCATTCGGCCTCCCGCAGCATCATCGTCCGTGCTTCACGGTTCGCCACGTCATTACCCTCCGGAAATCTTCGGTGCTGCGACTCTGGGTTTTCGAGGCCGAAGCCCGGGGCTGGGCGACCGCGACCGATGCAGTGCGTGAACGATCGCGTCCCGGTCGGACTCGGCCCGGCTTTCGGTCGTGCGCGGGCGAGTCTCGCGCCACGACTGGGCTTTGCTTCAGGACCCTCCCGCGCTTCAGGACCCTCCCGCGAAGGAAGCCGCCTGGCCGGCAGAAAGGAAGGGGAGGGAACGCGGAAAATTTTCCGCGCGTAGTTCCGCCCGGCGATGCAACTATGTTTTATTCATGCCGCCGTATAGAGGCGTCCGTTCATGGAACAATGATTCTGCGCACATGCGTCCCCTGGGAAGATCGGCCTGCGGCGACCGTAGCACGAGCAGCTCCGAGGTTTTGCTTTTTGGTGATCGTCAACCGTTCTCGGATTGCGATCCGATCCGCCCTGTGTAGGCATCACGTCCGGGCCGACCTGCGGGAATGAAGAGTTGTCGGTGCAACTACAATACTTATCAGTGTTAAACATCACTCCGCGCCCGTGATCCGCAGTGTCTGCCGGGCCTTTGCCAACCTGGTTGATCACGGGCGGGTCGGAAGAGGGGACGGGTGCGGGAGGAGCTGAAACTTCTGATCGGCGATCTCCGCCCGGTCCCACGCGTTGTTGCGCGCAAGCCCGTCCGGGCTCGCCAGCGCTACCGCGAGCCCGTCACACCGATCGAGCACCCAGCCGGCCGCAGGCGGATCCGGTACGGACCGGTCAGCGTGGGCAGCAGGCAACGCCCCGGCGGGGGTCACCGAAGGCGGCCACGACCCGGGTCTGCGAGGCGGCCACAGGGAGCCGAGCCGTCGCGTCGGCCATGGAACTCGGGCCGGACGTGATCCGCTTCCTCGCCCATGCCGAGAAGGCCGCCGCCGGGCGCGGACTGGCCCGCCGGCTCGGCCGGTGTAGCGTGGGTTCTGCCTACGTCGGTGTGGCTGTGTTCTCGCCCAGGTCCGGTGGGTATGCCTGGTTCGGGTTCCTCTTGCTGATGCGCTGCTCTGGTGAGGGGATGACCATGGCGATGCATGTGGTGATCGGGGCTGTGCCGGTTCCGGGTGGCGGTCTGAGCGGTCCGGGGGCGCGTAAGTGAGCCCGGTCGGCTGCATCGCGAGCTGCGAGCCCTGCTGGCGGATCGGTCGAGGGACGCGGGGGCGCTGGATCGGCTGTGCGTCGCTGTGGTGTCCGCGCTGCCGGTGGACGGAGCCGCGATCTCGGTGACGACTTCCGTCGCCGGTCGGGGCTACACCGGCGCGAGTGACCCGGCCTGCGCCCGGCTTGACGATCTTCAGTTCACGCTCGGTGAAGGGCCTTGCCGGTACGCGGTGCAGTCCGGGCGCTCGGTGTTTGTCGGTGACCTGACCGGACAGGCCGGGCAGACTGGGCAGGTCGGGCAGCGCTGGCAGATGTTCACGCCGGCGGTGCTGGCGGCCGGCTTTCAGGCGATCTTCGCCTTTCCGTTGCAGATCGGCGCGATCCGGCTGGGCGCCCTCGGCTCTTCCGCCGGCGGCCGGGGCTGCTGGCGGAAGAGACGCTGCGAGAGGCGCTGATCGTCGCGGACGTCGCGGCCCTGACGCTCATCGACACCGAGGCCGGCGAACCGTCCGCCGCGGCGGATCTGCCGGGTGAAGGGAGCCTGACCGGTGCGGGGGTGTACCGCGCCGAGGTGCACCAGGCGACCGGGATGGCGATGGTGCGGTTGGGCGTGAGCGCGCAGGAGGCCCTGGTGCGGCTGCGGGCGCACGCGTTCGCCGTCGGGCTGACGGTGGACGAGGTCGCCGGTGAGGTCGTCGCCCGCCGGTTGCGTCTTGATGGCGGCCGGCTCGGATGATGAACAACGAGACCCCACGCGGGGCCCGTGACGCGAGTGCGGAGGCAGCGGTGGGTCAGGAACAGCAGTTGAGTGAGGCCTTCGTGTCCCTGGCCGACAGCCTGGTCGCCGACTACGACGTCGCCGATCTGCTGCACCGGTTGGCGCATCACTGTGTGAACCTGCTCGATATTGCCGCCGCCGGCCTGCTGCTGGCCAACCAGCACGGCACCCTGCAGGTCGTGGCGGCGTCCTCGGAGACGACCCGGCTGCTCGAGCTGTTCCAGCTCCAACACGACCAGGGACCCTGTCTGGACTGCTACCAGAACGCAACACCGGTCACCGTCCCGGACATCTCCCTGGCAGCGGACCGCTGGCCGATTTTCGCGGCCGAAACCGAGACCGTGGGCTACCACGCGGTCCATGCGTTCCCGATGCGGCTGCGGGCCGAGGTGATCGGCACGCTGAACCTGTTCGGCGCCCACCCCGGCTCGTTGACCAGCGCAGATGCCCGCATCGGCCAGGCACTTGCCGACGTGGCCACGATCGCGATCCTGCAGGAGCGCGCGATCCGCCACCACGAGGCCCTCGCCGAACAGCTCCAGTACGCGCTGACCAGCCGGATCGTGATCGAACGGGCCAAGGGTGTCCTCGCCGAACGCGGCAACCTCGACATGGCCCAGGCATTCGATCAGCTGCGCCGGCACGCCCGTAACACCAACACCCGCCTCACCGACCTGGCCCGCGGCATCGTCGACGGGACGGTCGACAGCACCCACGTGCTGCCCCTAATTCTAGTAGGGACCGCTGTCCGGGAGAAAAGGGGCACCTCACCGGCGTCGGCGAGGACCGCGTCGAACGATGCGGTGAACTGCCCTGCGCGGTCGCGGACCAGGACGATGAAGCAGTACAGACGCCGCCACGTCACCGCGTAATCCACGTGGAAGAAGTCGACGGCCAGCATGGTCGAGGCGTGGGTACGTAGGAACTGCCGCCACGTCGTGTCGGTCTGCCGCCTGGGCGCGGGTGGAAGACCCAGGGACTTCAGGACCCGATCGTGGAGGCGCTCACCCGGTGGCCGAGCTTGAGGAGCTCGCCCTGGATCCGCTGGTAGCCCCACGTCTGGTAGCCCCACGTCGCGTTCTCGGTCGCGAACCGCTCGATCAGTGCGGCGATCTCCGCGCTGACCGGAGGTCGTCCCCTCCGCTGCGGATGGGTCCATGTCCGTGTGATCAGACGGCGGTGCCACCGCAGAATGGTCCCAGGGGTGATCATCCGGTGGGCTCGCAGCGTCATGGGGAGAAACCTGATCAGTGCGGCGAGGACCGCCCGGTCTGCCCAGTCCCACCGCGGCTTGGACTGGGTACTGCGCAGCACCGCGACCTCGTGCCGCACCACGAGCAGCTCGATGTCCTTCGACACCGACGAACGACCAAGGAGAACCAGCCAGCCGCACACCCGAACGAAATCAGACAGAGCAGGCGGATGGACATAGCCGACCATCATGCCGCCGACCCCGCACGGCCACATCCCCGCAGGTCACAGGCCCAGGCCGACTTCTGGCACCCCACAGGGGTACCGGGCTGGGTAGAGCAAAGTGGCTTCGGTGCCAGCGACGCTCTATCGACTTCGGCGGTGACCGCTGGTTAGCTGGGCCCGAGGCCGTGGCCTACGGCTTCGCCGAGGAGGCGCTCGGTGGTCCGGGCAGTGCTGCGGAGTCCGGCACCCCCGCGTAGCCGGGCAGTTCGACGCCGTTGATCGCGCGCCCGACCAGCTCGGTGAACCATTCGCTGGCGAAATCGGGGCTCGGCTCGGCGTCTGGCCCGGGGACGGCGCGGATGCGGGCGTTCAGCCGGCCAATCTCCTGGTTGGCCTCGACGAACGAGCGCATCCGCGCCTCATAGCTGGCGAAGCCGGCATCGGGGTCCCATCCGGCGGCGGCCAGTTCACCGGCCAGTAGATAGGCGCCGACCAGGGCCAGCCCGGTGCCCTGCCCGGACATCGGCGACGAGCTGAACGCCGCGTCCCCGAGCAGCCCCACCCGTCCACTCGACCAGCGGTCCATCACCACCTGGGCGACCTGGTCGAGGTAGAAGTCCGGGGTGTCGTCCAGGTGCGCGAGGATGTCCGGGGTCAACCAGCCCAGGCCGGCCATCCGCGCACGCAGCAGGACCTTCTGGGCCGCGACGTCACGGTAGTCGACGTCGAAGTCGGCCGAGGCGAAGGAGAACATCGCCATCGCCCGGGTGGCGTCCTGGATGGGCCGCAGGACGGCCGAGCGCCCTGACTGCTGATCCTGGTACTCGAGCAGCCAGCGGTCCAGCCCGAACTCATTGGGCACGCTGTAGAAGGCCAGCACATGCCCGAGGTGGTGGAGAAACCGCTCATGCGGCCCGAAGACCATCGCCCGCAGCGCCGAGTGCAGCCCATCAGCCCCGACCACCAGGTCGAAGCGCCGCCGACTGCCGCCCGCGAAGGCCACGTCGACCCCGTCCGCGTCCTGGGCGAGTCCGGCGATCCTATCGCCGAAGATGTACTCGACCCCGTCGCGGGTGTCGTCGTAGAGCACCTGAGACAGATCCCCGCGCAGAATCTCGATGTCCGCGATGAACCCGTCGCCACCGTCGTCGTCTACAGCGAAGGTCTCCAGCACCTGCCCCTCCGCGTCCACGGTGTACGCGCCGGCGGTGTCGGTGCACGCCGCGCGCACCGCCGCGTCCAGCCCCATCCACCTGATGACCTCCTTGGCCACCCCGCGCGCGTCCACCGCCTGCCCACCGGGACGCAGCTCGGGAGCCCGCTCCACCACGGTCACCGCGGCCCCCCGTCGGCGCAGCCAATGGGCCAGCGCGGGTCCCGCGATGCTCGCCCCCGCCACCAACACCCGGGGACCGCTCACCCGCGTCCCCTGCTCGCCCGTCCTGATCACGGTCCGGATCGTACAGCCGTCCGCGGCCCCGACCGGCAGGTGACCAGCGGTTCCTGCTCGACGTCCGCGAGCGGGACGACGGTGGGCTCACTGTGGGTGCGGACGTCGCGGCACCGCACGGCGTCCTTAGCCTCGGGCTTTCGCGCGGGTGATCGTCTGTTGGGCTGCCGGAAATGGGAAAGTGCCCCTGAGCTGGGAGGATTGGGCTTGTCGAGGGCCTGATCATCCCGAACCAAGGAGCACCTTCAGGGTGAACCCTACCGGTGTCTATCCGTCTGTCCGTATCGACGCTGCGGGTATGGGCGTGGTGTCGCAGGCCGGCGGGTTGCTGCTGACCGAGACGGTCCGGGTCTGCGGGCTGGGCGTGGTGTTGTCGGAGGCGTTGGCGCCGTGGCGGTCGCCGACGGCGATCCACGATCCGGCGAAGGTGCTGGTCGATCTGGCGGTCAGCGTCGCACTCGGCGGGGACTGTCTGGCCGATGTCGCGCTGCTGCGCGTCGAGCCGGAGTTGTTCGGCCTGGTCGCGTCGGATCCGACAGTGTCGCGGACCGTTGACCGGCTCGCCGCCGACGCGGACAGAACACTGAAGGCGATCTTCTCGGCGTTGGCCGTCGCACGGGAGCGGGTCTGGGTGCTGGCCGGCCGGCATGCCCCGGGCCGGCAGGCGAGCATCGCTGACCCGCTGGTCGTGGACGTGGATGCCACCCTCGTGACCGCGCATTCCGAGAAGGAACGGGCAGCGCCGACATTCAAACGGGGCTTCGGGTTTCACCCACTGTGGGCGTTCGTCGACCACGGCGCCGACGGCACCGGCGAACCCGCGGCGGTATTGCTGCGCCGCGGGAACGCCGGATCGAACACCGCGGCCGATCACATCACCGTGACCAAGGACGCGCTGAGGCAGCTGCCACGGCGGCTGCGCCGGTCACGCTCGGTCCTGGTGCGCACAGACGGCGGCGGGGGCACCCACGAGTTCGTGGCCTGGCTGCACGGCCGCCGCCTCGCCTACTCGGTCGGGTTCACCCTCACCGACGACACCGCCGAGCTGATCGCCAAACTGCCGAAGACGGCCTGGACCCCGGCCTACGACGCCAACGGCGTGCCCCGCCCCGGGGCCTGGGTCGCCGAGCTGACCGGGCTGATGGACCTGACCAGCTGGCCGCCGGGGATGCGGGTGATCCTGCGCAAGGAACGCCCGCACCCCGGCGCCCAGCTACGAATCACCGACGTCGACGGCAACCGGGTCACCGCGTTCGCCACGAACAGCCGCCGCGGCCAACTCGCCGACCTCGAGCTACGTCACCGCCGTCGCGCCCGCTGCGAGGACCGCATCCGCGACGCGAAAGACACCGGCCTGACGAACCTGCCCCTGCACGACTTCGCGCAGAACCAGATCTGGTGCGCGATCATCACACTCGCCTGCGCGCTGATCGCCTGGACCCAGATGCTCGCGCTGACCGGCCACGACGCCCGCCACTGGGAACCGAAACGGCTCCGCCACCGACTCTTCCGCCTCGCCGGCCGGCTCGCCCGCCACGCCCGCCGAGTGGTGCTCCACCTGCCCAGCCACCACCCCTGGACACCACTGGCAGTCGAGGCGATCAACCGGCTACGCGCGCTACCGAGCCCCGGATAACCGGCGCCACCGACCTCCCCGCCCACCAACCCGAAAGACCAGCCCTGCCGTGGACCAGACGCCCACCCCGCGCGACAGCGGAACGCCCGGCCACCCCCGAACCCGGCCGAGCCACACAAATCAACATCAACAAGGCTGGGAGGACAGCCCGCCACCACCCACGCCCAAGGCGCGAAAGATCGAGGCTAGGGGGTTCTCGCGGCCCTTGTCGTACGCCCCGGCCTGCGTCTCCGAGTACCGAGACAGCTTCCTGATCGACGACCGCTTTCCGACGTGACGATCGACAAGGGCCGGGGAGGGCAGCATTTCCGGCTGGCCCTGACTGGGGTGGACCCCGCCGCGGCGAGCGCCTGGGCTAGAGGCGAACCCGCAGGTCAGGGCACCTTCAATGTAACGATCAGTTAAATAAGATCGCAAATCTTGACATGAATATCATCAAACGTCCAGGTCGGGGGGCATGTGCCACCCACCCAAGGGTCGGCTGGTGGACTGTGTGTACCAGCATCCGAACCGATCGATCTTGGTTGCCGGCCCTGAAATCATCATCCGGCCGGTCGCCACACGTGCCCCGAACAGGGACGATGCTCGGTGATCGTGCCGACCGGAACATCGCCTACCGAGTAGAACAAGCGTTCCGAACACCTGGCGGTTCCGGGCACTTCCCGGGCCGCCTGATGACCGTGATCGTTGAACATGGTGATCGTTTCGACGTTCCTGTTCCGCCTCGGGATGTGCTCGGGCGCCGCAGCGCGCCGAGGAGGGGGGTGGCGGCCAATACGTCCGTGCCCGGGGCGAGGTACCCGTGGTCAGTGCGGCTGGCCGAGTTGGCTGGCGACGAGCGGGAACTCTGCCTTGAGGAGGATTGTCAGTTGCTGCTGGAGCTCGGGCAGCGCGGTCGTGGCGATTCGCCACACAATCGACCAGTCGACCTCGAAGTATGTGTGAATGGCGATGTTGCGGAAGCCCGTGACAGACCTCCACGGCACACCCGGCCAGCGCGCGCGGATCTCGGGCGACACTCGTCCGGCCGCCTCGCCGATCACCAGGAGCTTCTGCAGGACGGCGCTTTGGATCAGGTCGCTCGCCAGGAACGCGGTCTCGTCGACGTCCCGGACGAACGCCGTCGCGGCGACCGCCGCTTCGATCATATCGACGAGGTAGAGCTCATCACGCCGCATAGAGGACCCTGGCCTCCGCGAGCACCCGATCGCGGATGACCCATTTCAGCCGAGACTTGGGAACCAGGTCGACATGACGACCGACGATCTTTTCGAGATCATCTCGGAGATCGACGATCTCGAAGCCAAGCGTCGAGTCGGGCGCCAGCACGTACAGCAGGTCGACGTCCGAGGTATCGGTGTCGTCGCCGCGAGCCACCGAGCCGAAGACGGACAGCTCGGCGACGCCGTAGCGCCGGCACACCTCGGCGATCCGGCTGTCACGAAGGTCCACGGTCACCGGGCCATTATCGCCTCCAGACAGCCACGACCGCACGACTCAGGCACCCCCTCACGCGTAACGCCCGCCGGCCAGCGTCCTGCATGCAGCGCGAACCACCACCCAACCGCGACCCGAAGCGTCGCGAAGCAGTCCGACGCACGAGGTGCATCTGGTCATGCGTCCCAGTCGCCGGCACCGCCGAGTTGCTCGATCCACCCCACGGGCAGCCTGCCGCGAGATTCACGCCCGGAGTCCAAGCACGGGGGCATAGTCGCGGCGGCGGCTTGGTCGGGTGAGGATCTCGACGCTGTCGATGGCCTGGTCGATCGCGCCGGGCAGATGCCCGAGCGGTCCGTTGGGTCGGTGTCCGAGCCGGGTGAGGAGGGTTCGCAGCTGCGGATCGCTGATCGCGTCGGTCAGGGCGCGGGTGAGGCGCTGCGCGCTGAGCACCTGGATGTCTCGGGAATGAAAGCGGCGCGGCGCGGGGTCGACGGGTTCGGCCAGACCGAGCCTGTTCGTGGCGGCGGCGAGGTGACTGGCCGCGGCGCACAATGCCGCTTCGCGTTCCCGCCACCGCGTCGCGCTGAGCGCGTGGTGCAGGTGCTCACCTACCTGGTCCGCGAGGGTCAACTGGGCGAACGCGGTGGTCAGCCATTTGCTGTACGGGGCCCAGCGGCGTTCGAGAAGGAATCCGATCCGGACGAGGTCGCGGGCCACAGGCTGCTGCACCTCGACAACGCGTTGATACGCCGCTGCGGGCACATCCTGCGGCGCAGCGGGCTGCTCGGGCGACAAGGGTACCGGCATTGCGAGGCGCGGGCGGCCGTGTACGACGACTACCTGGCGCCCGCGCGGCGCGCGCAGTTGCACACCGAGGCGGCACGGTTGCTCTTCCAGGACGGTGCGCAGGCATCGGAGGTCGGCCCCCATCTACTCGCCGCCGACCGTGCCGCGGACCCGTGGGCCGTCCCGCTGCTCATCGAGGCGGCCGAGCAGCACCTTCGTGAGCAGCGGGTCCACCGCGCCACCCCGTACATCCGGCTGGCCCAGCGGGAGGCCGCGAGCGAGCGGGACCAGACCGCCGTGAGCCTGATGCTGGCCCGCTCGGAGTTGTCGTCTAACCCGGCGGCGGTGGCTCGTCAACTCGGCTCCCGCGCGGGCCTCGGCACTGTCCCGTCACAGCAGGCGGCGCGAATGATCTGGTGTCTACTCAGCGAGGGGCTGGTGGAGCAGGCCAGCGAGGCGCTACGCTGGATCAGCGAGTCGGGGTTCGACACCGAGCACGCGGACAGCGCCGACTGGGCCACCTTCAGAGCCTGGCTGGGGTACACGTACCCCCCGTTGGCCGCGTACCTGCCCGCCGCCGCGCCGCGGGCGGTAGACGGGTCATCCGAAAGCAGCCCGCCCGTCGGTGAGCTGGCCAGTTCCGTCCACCTGCTCGGGTGCGTGCTGCGGGGCGATCTGGCCGAGGCTGCCCTGGATCTCGCCGAGGACCGGCTGCGCCGCCTGCCACTCAGTGAGAGGACACTGTGGCCGCTGGGCATCACGCTGCGGGCGCTCGTCTACGCCGACCAGTACGGCATGGCCTCCGACTGGGGCGAGGCGTTGTTCAGCGCGGTGAACCACCGGAGCAGACCGAGCTGGCGCCGCCTGCTCGCCACGATCATGGCCGAGCTGGCGCTTGGCCGGGGCGAGCTGGCCGGGGCGGCCGAGTACGCGCGCACGGCTCTGACCTGCAGGCCGGAGCTCGCCGGGTTGAGGGCGTCGGGTCAGCCGCTGGCTCTGCTCGTGCTGGCGCTGGTCAGGTTGGGGGACCTCACCGGTGCGCGCCAGTTGCTGCCGCAGCTGACGGCCGACGCGCTGCGCGACGGCCGGGACAGCCTCCACCTCCTGCATGCCCGAGGCCACTACCACCTCGCGAATCAGCAGCCCGAACTGGCGCTGCGGGACTTCGACGTCTGCGGCCAACGCATGCTGGCCTGGGGGCTTGTCTCGGCCTCCTTCATCCCGTGGCGCACCGACCGGGCGCAGGCGCTGCTCGCACTGCACCGGCGGGAGGAGGCTCGGGACCTGGCCAGCGACCAGCTCGCCGGCCTCCATCCGCTGCAGGGCTGCACGAGGGCGATGACGCTGCGCGTGCTCGCCGAGACGATGGAGCCCGCCTACCGCCCGGTCCTGCTGCGGGAGGCCTTGGCCGTCATGCCCGAGACAGCCGACCAGGTCGAGATGGGCAGGATTCGCGGCCTGCTCGGTGAGGCCGGGCGCCCTGCGGCAGGCACCGGCAGCGGGCTGCCGCCGGCCGGCGACGACGCCGGCACGACCAGACCTGTCAGCACGGCTGGAGTGGACGGCGCCGTCAGACCCTGCAGGGCACCACGAGACGGCTCCGGTGCCATCGCTGAGCTGACCGCAGCCGAGCGCCGAGTCGCGCTGCTCGTGGGGCGCGGACGCACGAACAGCGAGACGGCGAGTGATCTGTACATCACGATCAGCACCGTCGAGCAGCATCTGACCCGGATCTACCGGAAGTTGGGCATTAAGCAGCGTAGCGACCTTCGCGCCTGTCTGCTCGGTAGCGGCTGAGCGAGCGGCCGGGGTCCCGGGCCGCTCGGTCCGTCACACCCGTAGTCCGTCCTCCAAGTAGCCGAGGGCCCGATCGATGAGCGCGGGCAGGTCCGCCTGGGGATCCTCGGCCAGGGCGGGCAGTGTCGCCAGCAGCGCCCCGATCGCGCTGCCGGCCACCGTCCGGACCGCTAGGTCGTCCTTCGGACGTTCGGACCGTTCCGCGATCGCGTCGGCCAGCAGCAGCATCGTCTGCGAGATCTGGTCAAGCATCGCGGCACGCAGCGCGGGCTCGGCGACGATGAGCGCGGTGCGCTCGCGGATCGCCACGGCCTGCTCCGGGGTCAGCGCGCCGAACTGCGCCCGGATCGCGGCCCGGATCGCCGGGATCGGCGGGACGTCCGTGGGCTGCTGGTGGAACGCCGCGATGATCGCGGGGTCGAGGTCGTCCTGCAAGATGACCTGCTCCTTCGAAGGAAAGTAACGGAAGAAGGTTGTTTCCGAGACCTCGGCCACCGCGATGATCTGCTCGACGGTAGTGGCCTGGTACCCCTGCTCACGGAACAGCCGCAGGGCGTGGGTCCGGATGGCGGCACGCGTGCGTGCCTTCTTGCGTTCCCGCAGTCCAGGCGTAATCCGGTCAGTGTGCGACGGCATCCACAATCCCTTCCTCGGCAAGCGGCCGCTCGTCCGAGGCACGGGAACCCCGCTCGCGCAGGGCGACCAGCGCCACAACGGCACCGGCCAGCGCGATCGCGACCCCCGTCAGGAATGCGACGCTCATCCCGTCGACGAACGCCGACTGAATTGTGTGTACCAGTCCCGGCAGACCGGCGTCGCGCGCAGCGGTCGTTCCCTCGTAGAGGCTCGTACGCGCCTGCGCGGCGACCGCGGCCGGCAGGTGGTCGCTGCCCAAGTGGGAGTGGTACGCGGCGACCAGCACGCTGCCGGTAATCGCCGTTCCGAGCGGTGCGCCCGTCTTGTTGAACGCCTGTACCAGGGCGGACTCGGTGCCGCTGCGGTCGGCCGAGAGCCCGGCCAGCGCCGCGGCCGTCGCCGCAGAGAGCGCCAGGCCGCTGCCCGCGCCGACGAGCGCCGTCCACGTGGCGGTGAAACCGATCGCCGAGCCGGGAGAGGTGGCTGCGCCCGCCGCCAGGCCGGCGGCGAGGACGAGAAACCCCAGCATGATCGTCAGGCGCAGGCCGATCCCGACCGCCAGACGGCTGGCCAGGCCCGCACCGACGACCATCCCCGCGATCAGGGGAAGAAGACGCAGGCCGCTGCCGAGCGTGCCGGTTCCCTGGACGCCCTGGAAGTACTGCGGCAACGTGAACAGCACACCGATCATCACCAGGCCCGCGAGCGCCGCCAGCACCGAGCCCCACAGGAACCGGCTCGGCCGAAGCAGCCGGGGATCGACCAGCGGCTGGCCTCCGGGGCACGCGCCGAGCCGGTGCTCCCACCAGACGAACCCGGCCAGCACGAGCACGCCGGCCGCGGTCGCCATCAGTGCGTCCGGGCTGCCCCAGCCGTGGTCGCCGGCGCGGACCAGCCCGTAGGTCATGACCGCTAGGCCGAGGGCGGAGGCCGCCGTGCCGACCGGGTCCAGGCCCGGACGCTGCGTCGAGCGAGACTCCGGGATCAGCAGGAACCCGATGACCAGCGCGACCACGACGATCGGCACGTTGATCAGGAAGACCCAGCCCCACCAGAACCGGGACAGCATCCAGCCGCCAAGGATCGGGCCGAGGGGCAGCGCGATGAAGGACGCCGCCTGGTAGATCCCGACGGCTTTGGGTCGTTCCTCCTCGTCGAACAGGACAACCAGCGCCGACAGCGCCATCACCGTGATACCGGCGCCGGCGAGGCCCTGCAGCAGCCGACCACCCAGGAACATCGCCACCGATCCGGCGTAGGCGCACAGCGCCGAGCCGAGGCCGAACAGGACCAGGGACGACAACAGCACGGCGCGACGCCCGTAGCGGTCCCCGATCAGCCCGACCGGCAGCACCGTCGCCGCCAGCACCAGCAGGTAGCCAGATGAGAACCAGACGAGATCTGACTGCGACGCGTCGAGGGCACTCGACAGCGTCGGCTGGGCCACCGACAACACCGTCCCGTCCAGGCTGACGGCGAGCACGCTGAGGTTTACCGCCCCCAGCGCCCACCACCGCCGCGGCGTGGATCCGTCCATCCGACAGTCTCCTTCTAATAGGAGTTACCTCAAAATGAGAGTACACCAACATCAACGAATGGCCGACCGTCAGAAGCGAGTTCGCCGCGCCCAACGACCGGTGGAGGGACGCGCGCCCTAGGGTCTGTTTGGGAAGTTCATCGGGGTAGCCATTCGTTGATCGCGGCGATGGTGACCGTTGCTTCGTAGCG
>NZ_JALKFW010000151.1:0-16382 GCF_023243055.1 Frankia sp. AgPm24
GGGCCTTTCGACGGCTCAGCCAACCACAGAGTGTCCGGGTCCCGTTTCCACCCGGTGAGCATCAGATCGGTTTCCCCATGGCTGATCCGCCGCTGTTCCTGGGACCACACCCGGTGCCGTTCGGCAAGCGCCCGGTTGTACACGTAGCGGACACAACCGAATGTTTTCGCGAGGTTCTCCACCTGGTCGGAGGTCGGGTAGAAACGGTAGCGGTATGCCCGCTTCACCACCCGACTTCCCACACCTGGCAGAATACGCGATTCCCCGGTCATTCTGGCAGCCGAGTTGACGCGTAGGCCCCGCACTGAAGGACGGGGCCCGCGCGCTACGTTTCCCGGTCATCGCACGCGACCATCTGCTGCGCCGGCAGCGGGAACGCGCCGGGCTCGCCGCCACGGACGTGACCGTCGAGGACGACGCGCTCGCCCTGCTGGCGGGCGAGTACACCCGGGAGGCCGGGGTGCGTGACCTGGAGCGGGCGATCGCCCGACTGCTGCGCAAGATCGTCGCGCGGACCGCGCTGGGCGAGGCGACCCTGCCGGTGACGGTGGGGGCGGCGAACCTGACCGGCTACCTGGGCCGGCCGAGGTTCACCCCGGAATCGGCGGAACGCACCGCGTTGCCGGGCGTGGCGACGGGACTCGCCGTGACCGGCGCCGGCGGGGACGTGCTGTTCGTCGAGGCATCGCTGGCGGACGCGGAGACCGGCGGTTCGGGGCTCACGCTCACCGGTCAGCTCGGTGACCATGACGACGGCACTGGCGTCGTTGCTGTCCGGGCGGCCGGTGCGCGCGGACGTGGCGATGACCGGGGAGGTGTCGCTGACCGGGCGGGTGCTGCCGATCGGCGGGGTGAAGCAGAAGCTGCTCGCCGCGCACCGGGCCGGCCTCACCACCATCCTGTTGCCCCAGCGTAACGGGCCGGATCTGGATGACGTGCCCGCCGCGGTGCGCGAGGCACTCACCGTCCATCTGGTCACCGACGTGCGGGAGGTGCTGGAGCTGGCCCTGGACCCCGTTTTCGCCCCGGCGCCCCGTCCCCGGCAGGGGCGCGGGGCCTGATACCCCGGGGGGGGGGCCACCGGCGGGGGGCCCCCCCAACAGGCGCGCAAGGGACGGCTGGCCACAGCTGCGGGGCGACGCGCCGTGGACAAGGTAAACACCATGTGACGGGGGTGCACGAAGGCCCGATCGGAGCTACGGTCGGGACGTGGATGGTGGCCGCTGTCTTCGGCAGGAGCGCATCGCGCAGCAACGCATCCTGGGGCTTAGCCGCCGAGGGGTGCGCCAGAGACCGCGCGACAATCGTGGGCCGGCGCATCTGCCGAGCCGACCGCCTGGCCGGCGAAGGCGCCGCTCGCACTGACCGGTCATCCAGCCGGTCCGACCTGGTGCTCGTCGTGACCCAGTGGCCCGCTACAGTTGTCGGATCCCATGCCGCCGTGGCGAAGGGGCCCGAACGAGGTGGACGTCCTCAAGCAAGGCTGGGTCGGTCTTGTCCTGTTCTGCGCGGCCCTGGTGCTGATGCCCGCTCTGGTCTTCGGCTACGACAAGGGCGCCTCGAGGGACGACGAGGTCCGTGCCAGTCCCTCGCCGACAGCCGCGACCACGATGCCGCTGCCGGTCGGCACCGGCATCCTCCCCGCGCCCAGACCGGTACTCGCCTTCGCCGGCATCCAGACGGGCCAGCCGATCGCCGGATTCCGGCGGATCGAGATCAACTCGCTGTCCTACACCGGGCCGCTCAACTGGGTGCTGAACGGACCGATCGAGCCCTACCAGATCAGCCTCGCCCAGCCGCCGTACATCTTCGCGCCCGGTCCGGACCAGGGCTGGCAGACCGACCAGGTACCCAACGGGCAGTACACCCTGACCGCGATCCCGATCCGGGAACCGGACATGGCGATCTCCGTGTCCTTCACGGTCAGTAATCGTGTGAGTGTGTCCGGTTGATCGCTGGTCCGGGCGCGTGACGAGGCCGTCCGAAGACCTTAGTGTCAGCGGGATGGATCGTCTGGTGTGGATCGACTGCGAGATGACAGGCCTCGACGCGACGTCGGACCTGCTGCTGGAAGTTGCCTGTCTCGTTACGGACAGTGAACTTAATGTGCTCGACGAAGGCATCGATCTGGTGCTGGCCGCGCCGGACGAGGCGCTCGACGCGATGGTCCCGGTCGTCCGGGACATGCACAGGACGTCCGGTCTGACCACCGCCGTCCGCGCGTCCACGCTGACGCTGGCCGACGCGGAGAAGCTGGTGCTCGACTACGTCCGGGAGCGGGTGCCCGAGGTGCGCCGGGCCCCGCTGTGCGGAAACTCGATCGCCACCGACCGGACGTTCATCGCCCGGTACATGCCCGCGCTGGACGGCCACCTGCACTACCGGATGATCGACGTATCGTCGATCAAGGAACTTGCCCGCAGGTGGTACATCCGGACCTACTACGCCGCCCCGGCCAAGCGCGGCGGCCACCGCGCGCTCGCCGACATCCAGGAAAGCATCGAGGAACTGCGCTACTACCGCGAGGCCCTGTTCGTCCCCGCGCCGGGACCCGGCACCGAGCAGGCCCGCACCATCGCCGCGGACGTGCGCGCCCGCACCGAGGCGGCCCAAGCCGGCCTCGTCGCCCGTCGGACCGACGCCGCCGACGCGACCGCCAGTTGAGATAACTGTTGCCGCCCCCCCGTCCACGTGGCCGCTGCGACCGGTATGATGCCTGTGCACGGTGAGGCGCCCACGGCGCCACGCCGTACATGGTGGGTGTAGCTCAGCTGGTAGAGCACCGGGTTGTGGTCCCGGTGGTCGCGGGTTCAAGTCCCGTCACCCACCCCAGATTCCTTCTCGCCATGCGCGAGTCTCCTGGCCGCCCGCGGCGTCTGATCGTGGCCGGTCCTTCCTTCCTGGCTCAATGGTGATCATGCCTGCCCGCCTGCATGTCTGCCTGTGGGTGGGAAGAATCGGTGGGGGTTGGCGGTTGTGCGGGGCAGGTAGTTGCTGATGCAACTATCCGGCCGCTGTCGCAGCCGCACGTGTGAGAGCTACTGGAGGACGTCATGCCCGCCGTGACCGCCGATACCGTCCACCTGCCGCGGCTGGCCGAGCCTGGCCTCGGCGATGTCGACCGTCCGGTGCGCAGGATCACGACCGCGCCGGGCGGGTACGAGGGGGAGGGTTTCCCGGTGCGCCGGGCCTTCGCCGGGGTGCGCCTCGCCGACCTCGACCCGTTCATCCACATGGACGAGATGGGTGCCGTCGACTACGGGCCCGGTGAGCCCAAGGGCACGCCGTGGCACCCGCACCGGGGCTTCGAGACCGTCACGTACATGATCGACGGGACGTTCCAGCACCAGGACTCGCATGGTGGCGGCGGGCTGATCGCCGATGGTGCGACGCAGTGGATGACCGCGGGAGCGGGCATTCTGCACATCGAGACGCCGCCGGCGGAGCTGGTGGAAAGCGGTGGGCTGTTCCACGGGGTGCAGCTGTGGGTGAACCTGCCGGCCAAGGACAAGTTCGCCGCGCCGCGCTACCAGAGCATCGAGGGTCCGCAGGTGGCGCTGGCCGCGTCGCCGGATGGTGGCGCCCTCGTGCGGGTGATCGCGGGAGATGTCGGCACGCGGCAGGGGCCTGGCTCGACGCACACGCCGATCTCGGTGGTGCACGTGACGGTGAGTCCCGGTGCGACGGTGCACGTCCCGTGGAACCCGGAGTTCAACGCGCTCGCCTATGTGCTGGGCGGCCGTGGCGCGGTCGGGCCGCAGCGGACGGCGATCGAGGCCGGTCAGCTGGCCGTGTTCGGTGCCGGTGACCTGGTGACGGTCGCCGCGGCCGAGCGGCAGGACTCGGTCAGTCCGCGGCTGGAGGTGCTGTTGCTCGGTGGACGTCCGATCCGCGAACATGTCGAGATGCACGGGCCGTTCGTCATGAACACCCGCGCGGAACTGGTCCAGGCCGTCGAGGACTACCAGGCTGGACGCCTCGGTGTCATCCCCGCCGACGCCCTCATGCCACACCGCGTCTGACGCCACACCGCCTCCAGAGGCCCGCACCGGGCTCTGCGGCCACACCGCGTTCGGGGTGCCGGTCCCGCGCGTCCGGACTTGTACCCGGATGTACGAGGCGGGTGCCGTGTGGGAAAGGCGTCGGTATGCTCGCGGTATTCGGAAAGCCTTCGGTTCCTTGCGGGTGATTGTGCGGTGCCGCCATCATCGATGGTGTCGGATTCGCTGAACCTGCGCGAGCGACGGGGACGGCGATGCTGCGCAAACCTGAATCGGTGGGTGTGGATGCCGATCGTGGGTCCGGTTTTCGGCTGGTGGAATGGCCAGTCGAAAGTTTCCTCGGGCAGATTCCCACGGTCGGCCGCGAGGAGATTCTCCGGCTTGGCACGCCACGCGTTTTCGCCGATGAGGAGGCGTTGATGTGGGAGGGTGACCAGTCCAGCTTCGTCGTCGTTCTGCTGGAGGGCTGGGTGAAGGTCACCGCGGCGACGGAGAACGGGCATTTCGCGTTGCTCGCGATTCGCCGGGGTGGCGATCTGGTGGGGGAGCTCGCGGCGATCGACACGCTTCCCCGCATGGCGACCGTCGTGGCGGCCGGCCCGGTGCGTGCGACGGTGCTCTCGGCGGAGGCGTTCCTCGGCTGCCTGCGTCGCCACCCGCTGGTGCACCAGGTGGTGAGCGGCACCCTGGGGGCGAAGTACCGCGCGGCGACCAGACGCCGGGTGGAGTTCGCCGGCTACCCGGTCGCGCTGCGGGTGATGCGGGTCATCCTGGAACTCGGGCAGATGTACGGCCGCCCGGTGGCGGACCAGCACGGTGCGGTCGCCATCCCGTTGACCCAGCCGGAGATCGCCGCGCTCGTGGGAGCCGCCGAGCCGACGGTGCACAAGGTGCTGCGCGATCTGCGGCGGCGCGGCCTGCTGTCCACCGGCTATCGGTCGGTCATCATCCGGGATCCGCGGTTGCTGCGGGCGGAACTCGCCTGCCTGGATTCGGGCTCCCGGGCGGTGCAGGAGAACTACCGCGCTGCCGGCGCATGATTCTGGACCACCCGTACATCGCTTTGACAGCGCGGCATCTGGCGTCCGCCGGGACGTCCGGGCGGGCCGGCTGTTCCGGTGGCTGTTGGTAGGGTGCCGTCACGGGCGGGGAGGAAACCGGACGGGTGCGGGCGAAGGCGGGGGCACGTGGGGCTGCGGCGGGTGACGGCGGTGCGGTACGCGGCGGCGCTGCGTGAGGGCGGGAGCCTGCCCGGTCTGATGGAGGGTGACGACCTCGGCACCTGGGTGGTGAAGTTCCGCGGCGCGGGGCAGGGGCAGGGGGCGCTCGTCGCCGAGGTGGTGGTCGGGGAGCTGGCTCGTGCGCTGGGGCTGCCCGTACCCGAGATCGTCGTCGTCGACGTCGACCCGCGCCTTGGCCGTACCGAACCCGACCAGGAGGTGCAGGACCTGCTGCGGGCCAGCGCCGGCGCCAACCTGGGGCTCGACTACCTGCCCGGGTCCATCACCTACGATCCGCTCGCCTTCACCGTCGCCCCGGAGCTCGCGGCGCGGGTGCTGTGGTTGGACGCGCTGACGCTCAACGTCGACCGGTCGTGGCGTAATCCGAACCTGCTGGTGTGGGGCGGCGGCCTGTGGTTGATCGATCATGGCGCCGCGCTGTACCCGCATCATGACTGGGCGAGCGCGGACGGGTCTGTCGCCCGGACCCTGCCCGGCGTGGCTGACCATGTGCTGCTACCGGCGGCGGCCCGACCTGACGCGTTCGCGCGGGCCGACGTGGAACTCGCCGGCCAGGTGGAGGCGGCACTGCTCACCGCCGTGCTTGACCGGGTACCCGCGGACTGGCTGGCGGTGCCGCCCGAGCGTTACGTCCGGTGGCTGCTGGCCCGGGTCGAGGCGCGGGCGACCTGGCGGGACGCGGTGATCACGGCCCTCGGCTCCGCCGACGAGGTGCGGCAGGCCGGTCAGGCCGGGCGGGCGGGACAGGCGGGACGGACAGGGCGGGCGGGACAGACGGGGCGGCCGGAGTGGCTGCGGGCCGGTGACTGGTTGCGCACGGGTGGGACGCGGCCTCGGGGGCGCGGCGATGCCTGAGCTGTTCGAGTACGCGGTGATCCGGCTGGTGCCGCGGGTGGAACGCGGTGAGTTCCTCAACGTCGGGGTGGTGCTGTACTGCCAGCCGCCGCGGTTTCTGGACCTGCGCTGCCAGCTGGAGGCATCCCGGGTCGCGGTGCTGGACCCGCATCTGGACGTCGACGTGGTCCTGGCCCATCTGGGCGCGTTCGCCGCGGTCTGCGCGGGCGGGGCGGGCGCGGGGCCGGCGGGGCGGCCGGGGCCGGGGGAGCGGTTTCGCTGGTTGACGGCGCCGCGCAGCACGATCATCCAGACCTCGCCGGTGCACACCGGTCTCACCGACGATCCGTCGGCCGAACTGGACCGGCTGGCCGACCTGCTGCTCGGCGCACCAGGACCCCGCCCGGCGGGGACTCGGGAGATCACGCCCCCGCCGGGTGGGTGAGGCGGACGGTTACCGGTTACCAGAGCTGCGAGTAGCGGACCGCGGCCTGGGGGTTCTGGAACACGCAGTGCGTGGGATCCCCCGGTCGGAACAGGTTCGAACCGACGTTCGGCGGCTCGCAGGTGTTGAAGTAGTTCTCGTAGTAGAAGCCCTTGTCGGCTCGTTCCCGCATCCAGTCCCACATGAACTGGATGTAGTTCGGGTTGTCGCCGGCACCGTTGTCGTCGTTGCCGCTGACGACACCCCACTCGCCGACGCCGAACAGCTTTCCGTGCTGGCGGGCGAAGTTGTACAGCCAGGTGATGCCACCGGTCTGGTTGGCCTGCTGGTCGAACTGCGCCTGGGTGCGGGAGGGCGGGTAGTGGTCGTAGGCGTCGATGCCGATGATGTCCACGTACGCGTCACCCGGGTAGAGGTCCAGCGGGTTGTGGCTCGCCGGGTTCTGGGAGTAGTGCGCGTTGATGGACCAGTCGAGCAGCGGGTCGGGGCTCGCGGTCGACCGGATGGCGTCGGCGACGTGCCGCCAGCAGTTCACATAGGCGGTCGGATCGCTGCCCGACCACTTGTACCAGTTACCGTTGGCCTCCCAGGCGATGCGGATGATGGAGTTCTGCCGGCCGGTCTCGTTCAGGGTCTGGCCGAACCGACGCCAGTGCGCGTCGTAGGCACCTGTGGCGCAGGTCTGCAGGGAGGTGCCCGGGGTCTCCGGGAACGGCGGGACGGAGATCACCAGTCGGCCCGGCCAGCCGGCGAAGTTCCGCTCCGTCCAGGACGGTTCGACCATGTTCTGCCAGCTGTCCCGGCTGACGAACACCTGCGACAGGTCGCAGGGGCTGCCCCGGTTGGCGCAGAACGCGTCCACGTCCCCTGGCTGTTGGATCGGGTCGCCGTTGACGCCGGACAGCCACGGCAGGCCCGATCGGTGCGGCTGGGACGGGGTGTCCAGGATCTCGCGGTAGCTGTCCGCCCGGTCGAAGCCGCTCCAGGTTCCGGTGGAGGGGCTGATGGAACGGCCGACGTTCACGACGAAGGCCGTGTGCGGGCCTTCGGTCAGTACGGAGGAGCGGTAGAACAGGGCCCTGGTCTGGGTGGCTCCGTAGGTGTTCACCGCACGCGGGTTCTTCCCGTCGATGCTGATGGTGATGACCCCGCCCTGGGGTGAGCGGATTCCGTAGATGTCGATCTGGGAACCGTTGAACCGGATCGCGGCCGTCGCTCCGGCGGCCGTCGAGAAGCGGTAGCTGTTGTTCCTGGTGGCCGGTGCGCACCCGGTGCAGGTCGTCCACAGGTTGACGTAGTTGACCTGGCTGGCGTTGTCCTCGATCGTGCCGTTCTGCACGAACACGGCGAGCGCCGGGTTCAGTGAACCGCCCAGAAGAAAGAACGGTGTCATGCAGATGATGGCGGGCAGAACCCAGGCCCGCATGCCACGCCGGCGACGGCGGTGGCTGTGGCTGTGGCCCGGTGGACCCGAGGATCCCCCGGCTCGGGACCGGAAACGGTCCCATCCTCTGGATTCCCGCCGGTGACGTCCCATGGGCGGCGTTGCGTGCGATGTCTCAGTCATTCCCCCGCCTGCTGCAGTCGGTCATCGGTGTAGGAGCGCCGGTGACAGCCAGCCGTTGACGGGGGGATAGTAGGCAGAAAGGAAGATCAATCTTACTCTCTGTATCGAGTGGCGTGGATCGGCGGTGCGGGCAGTCCCGTCTGTCTGGGAATGCCCGCACGAGCGACTACGCTGTGTACATGCCCGGCCTGTGTGTCGACCGGGTCGGGTGAGCGGGGGTCAGCGGGTGCCGCGGCGCCGGCCCCGCAGGACGGTCACGAGCTGGTCCGTGGCCAGCAGCAGCACGGCCAGCCAGGAGATCACCGCGACCCGTCCGAAGGACGACACCCAGTCGCCGTTCGTCGGCAGGGCATGGCGATCCTGCACCTCGAGCACGTACAGCGCGCTCACCGTCAGGCACACCGCCGGCCCGATCCGGGTCAGCCAGCGCCCACGCGGGACGAGCAGCGCCACCACGGTCGCCAACGCCACCACCACCCCCGCCGGCACCGAGACGAGCACGGTGGACAGCGCCCCGGCACCGACCGCCGCGGCCACGACGATGCGCGGCCCGACCCGGTCGGACGTCTCGGCGCGCCACGGGTCCAGGGTGGGCAGGTCCGGACGATCCGGGCCGCCGTCGACACCGCGCGACCGGCGCCGCCGAACCCGACGCGTGGTGATCACCAGCAGGGCGAGGAAGAACACGACCGTCACCGCGGACAGCACCAGGCTGTACCGGACGATCCGCTGCGGCGCCCAGGTGATGCTCACGCTGAGCGAGCCTGTGGTCGGGGTGATCCGCCAGCCGTTGGCATAGCCGTCGATCAGCCGCGGGGTACCGGCGTCCACACCGTTCACCGTCGCGTGCCAGCCCGGTGACAGGCTCTGCCCGAGGACCAGCCAGAACGGGGTCGCCGGCTTCGCACCGGTGATGGTCGCCTGGTAGGAGGTCGCCGACGTCGAGCGCACGTTCACCTGCGGCTCGGTGGCCGTGCGGGCAGTCGCGGTGCTCTGCCCGGCGGGTGCCGTCCCGGTGTCACCGGCGCCCAGCCACGGTCCGCCGCCGGCGTCGGAGGCGAACAGCAGCCGATCGAGGTCGAAACCGAGCCCGGCGCCGTCCCCGGTGCGCACCACATGCTCGCCGGGGCCCAGGGTCAACGCGCCACCGCAGGTCGACACGCGTAGCCCGAGCCGACTCACCGCGTCCGTCGTGGAACCGTCGACCCGCACACCGACCGGCTGGCCGTCGACGCTGAGCAGGTCGTACCGGCAGGTCCCGGGCAGCTGCGGGGGAAGCGCCGGGTCTGCCGCCAGACCGGGCAGGCCGATCTCGGCGATGCCGACGGGCATCGCCAGCGACGAGCGGCTGATCGGGTCGAGGCTGGTCACCGTGCGGGTGTCCTCGACGACGAACCGCCAGCTGCTGCCGGTGGTGGCGGGGAAGTTCAGGGTGACCTGCCGGGTGCCGCCCCGCTGGTCGGTGTCACCGACCGGCGCCACGGCGACCGATCCGACGGTACGACCGTCGACGATCAGGCCGATCCGGGTGGGCACCGAGTGCCGGCCGTCCGCGACCAGCGCCATCGTCGCCGACGACGCGGTGACCGGGGTCGGGGCCGCGACCTGGATCCACGCGCCGTCCTGCGCGCCGATACCGGGGCTCCACACGGTGCTCTGATCGCCGTCGAAGGCGCTGGACGCCCGGTCGGCGATCGCGCCCGGTAGCCGTCCGGACGAGGTGATCACCGGCAGGGTCGGCGCCCGACCCAGGGTCTGGTCGAGGGCGGCGTCCGAGGCGTAGGCGGACACGCGCGCGGTGCCGGTGAGGGCGAAGGTCCGCGCGGTCGGCAGGTCGAACGATCGGACGATCACCGACTCGGTGTCGGACTTGAACGGTTCCGCCGGGTTGGCCCGGTCCCGCGACATCTGCAGGGCGAGCCGGTGGCTCAGCGACGAGGCACCGGCCGCGGTGAGGGTGTCGCTGGGCATCCGCAGCACCTCGTCGGCGGTCAGCGCCTTCCCGTCGGCGCCGGGAATGTCGACCTCGGCGAAGCCGACGGCGGACACCCCGTCGTAGGTGCGCTGGCGGCCGGTGTTCGTCCCGTCCACCCGGATGCGCAGGGTGCGAAACGAACGACTGGAGAAGCTGACCGTCTGGCCGGCCTCGGTGCGCGAGGACGGGTCGAGGTCGACGGTGACCGGACTGCCGCCGTCGAACGTCAACGTCACCCGGGTGATCCACCGGTTACGCGGCCCGGTCAGTGGCTGGACGAGGCGGATGTGGTCGGCGGTGGTCGGGGTGGCCAGCGTCGCCTGCCACTGCTCACCGGTCGGGTCGGTGAAGGCGCCGACCCGCCAGGCGGTGCTCGGATCGCCGTCGATGCCGCGGGTCGGCCGGTCCCAGGGCGCGTAGGAGAACGTGTTGCCGTAGTTGGACGCGGTGACCGCGGCGATCCGCGCCGGCGCGCCGGGCACGGTCAGCGCCATCGTCGTCTCGTTCGCCGTCGTCTCGCCGGGGAACAGCTCCAGCCGGTTGTCGTTGGGGTCCCGGGTCAGCGGGGCGACACCGGGCTGTTCCACATAGCCGAAGTTCTCCCGCACCCCCGTCCACCGTTCGGCCCGCAGCCGGTTGGTGTCGGAGACCAGCAGGTCCGCGCCGTCGGCGAGGGCCTGCGTCAGTTCCTGCGGATGGGCGGCGAGTTCGGGGGCGTAGAGGATCGCCCGGTGGTCGGCGACCGGGTCGGCGAGCAGCCCCGAGGCCGCCGCGTCCACCAGCGCCTCCGCGTTGCCGCTGACGACCAGCGGACGGGTGGTGCTGGCGGTGCGCAGCGCCGGTCGGGTGGCGGAGACGGGGAAGTCGGCCAGGGCCGGCGGGTCGGCCACCGAGGTCCGGGTGCCGAGCGTGATCTCGTCGGTGAACGGGATACCCGGGTCCTCGGCGACCGGCGGGCCGAACGTCGTCGGGGTGCCGAGACCGTCGGGAATCCTCGAGGTGAACAGATCCCAGGTGGTGCGCGGCCGCGGGCTGCGATAGCGCTCGTAGGCCAGGTTGCTGCGCAGCACCACGTCGCCCGCGCCGATGAGCCGGGCCAGGTCCGGGATGGCGGCGGTCTCCAGCACGCCTTCCTGGAGCCGGCGGTCGAGCGCGCGGACGAGGTCGACGCTGCCGGCCTCACCGTAGGGGATCAGTTCCCGTACGACCAGCGGACGGTCCATCAGACCTTCGGAGACCGGGTCGAGGGTGCTGCCCCAGCGATAGTGGGAGAAGTCGGCGCCGGGCAGTTCCAGCACGCGGGCGTCGCCGCCCCTGGCGTCCAGCGCCTTCGCCAGCTCCGTCTCGTACGACGGGACGTTCTCGGGCCGTACCAGCAGCCGGTCGACGAACTGCCCCTGGAACAGCGGCAGCATGTTCACCATGATCAGGATGATCACGGCGCCCAGCGCGATCCCGGGCACCGCCGGGCGCCAGCGACGCGCCGACCGGTTCGCCCCACGGCGGCGGCCACCCTCGGCCCGGAGGCGGGGGTGCGGATCGGCGCAGCGCTGCTCGAGCGCGGCGAGACCACCGGCGAGCAGCACCGACAGGCCGAGCACCACCATCGGCACGGCGCGCGGCAACGAGCGCAGCGCGAGCCCGGCGGTGGAACCCTCCGCGAAGTCCTTGAACAGCCGGCCCCACGGCGAGGGATCGTCGTACGGGTAGACGCCGACGGCGATCGTCGTGCCCAGCAGGATCAGCGCGACGAAGTAGCCGCGCTGCCCCCAGCGCACGGCGGACGCGGCGACCAGGGCGAGGATCGGCAGCGCGAAGCTGATCACGATCAGCCACAGGGCCTGTGTGTACCGGGTGGCCGGGCCGATCCAGGGTCCGAGCGCGTCCTGACCGTAGAAGAACCAGTTACCCAGGCCGCGCAGCACCTCCGAGGCCTGCGAACTGCTCGCCACCGTCTCGATCGTCTCGGTGAAGGCGAGCACGTTGAGGCCGTAGCCGGCCTGGACGTACAGGCCCGCCATCCACCACGCCGAGGTCACGCAGATCGCCAGCACCGCCCGGACGCTCATCCCGACGGCCGCGCCCCACCGCACCTCGCGGGTGCCCCACACCGCGAACGGTATCCACAGCAGCGGCGCGAACAGAATGAAGATCAGGCTGGACGCGTTGATGCTGCCGATCGTCGTGACGACCAGGGCGAACGCCGCCGGAAACCGCCAGCCGGTCGGCCGCCAGCCGGCCCGTCCCCCCTCGGCCTCCCGCAGCCCCCGGACGGTGATCCCGATCAGCCAGCCGAGCCCCGCGTAGGGCAGCAGGATCGCCGAGATCCGCGCCTCGTACTCCAGGACGTACGGGGACAGCATGTAGCCCAGCGCCGCGACGAAGGCGAACCGGTCCGGCCACCGAAACGACCGCAGCAGGAACAGCACCCCGGCGCCCGCGCCGAACAGGATCGACCCGGTCCACAGCCGCTGCGCCACCCAGTCGGGCAGCCCGACGACCTGGGCCACCCAGTAGAACAGCCCCTGGGGGTACAGATAGCCGATGTTCTGGTGGGTGACGGTCCCCATGCCGATCGCCGGGTCCCACATGGACACGGCCCGACGCAGCATCCGACCCGGATCGAGGTACAGGTACGCCTTGGTGTCCGCGCCGATCTTCCCGGGTGCGGTGGCCAGCAGTGGCAGGTAGACCACCGCCGCGAGCACCACCGGCGGCCACGACGGCCAGAACCGACCGGTCGGCCACCGCCGCCAGGTCGGCCCGCGCCGCCCGCTCACCCGGGCAGCGTCGTCGCCCGGGTGGTGATCCGCGCCCACCGCCCCGCCGCTGGCCAGCGCGTCATCGGGGGTCAGGGCGCCGGGTACGCGCCGGGTGGGGACGTCGGCGCCGCCGGCCGGGTGCGGGGGGTTGGTGGGCTGGCCGTGGGCGTCCGGGCCGGGGGGGCCGGACGAGGTGGTCAGGCTCACGCCGCGACCGGGCGGTTCACCGGCGCCGGCCGGCGGCGGAACCGTCGGCACGGCGCTGGCGGGCGGCCTCGCGGACCAGTGCGGCGAACGTGGCGCGGGCGGTCTCCGCCCAGGTGAAGGTCGCGGCGTGGGCGAGCGCGCCGGCGGCGAGCCGGGCGTGCAGCTCGCGGTCGGTCAGCACACCCGCGAGTGTGCGGCCCAGGTCCGCGGGCTCCACGAGCAGACCGGTCTCGCCATCGATGACCGCGTCGGTGTGCCCGGCGATCCGGGTGGCCACCGACGGGACCCCGCAGGCCGCCGCCTCGGTGATCGTCATGCCCCAGCCCTCCCGGGCGGAGGCCGAGGTCAGCACCCAGGCACGCCGGTAGAGCGCGAGCAGTTCGGCGTCATCGACCCGGCCGATGAGCCGCAGCCACTGCCCGGCGCCCGCCGCGGCGATCTTCTTCTCGAGTTCGGGTCGCTCGTAGCCCTCGCCGACGATCACCGCTTCCATCGTCGGATGGTCCTGCCGGGCCCGCAGCAGCGCGTCGATGAGCACGTCGAACCGCTTCACCGGCACCAACCGCCCGACCGAGAGCACCAGCGGATGCGGTGACCGCTCGCCGGCGGGGGTGTAGGCCGGGTCGATACCCGGCGGCACGACGGTGATGTTGCGCGGCGGCAGACCGAGCAGATCGATGATCTCGTGCCGGGACGACTGGGACAGTGTGAGGATGCGGGTCCGCCGGTACATCGGCGGGGCCACCCGGAACTCGACGGTCTCCCCGATCCGCGCGAGCTTCGGGGAGAGCACCATCCGCCACATCTCGGCGTGCACGTGGTGCAGGAACACCACCCGCGGGCAGCGGGCCCACACCGGCGAGAAGAACGGCATGCCGTTCCAGATCTCGACCAGACCGTCCCAGGGGCCGGTCCGACCCATCGCCCCGGACAGTGCCGTGCGTGGGAACACCGAGTAGCGGCCCGCCTTGCGCACCACCGAGTAGCCGTTGCGCTGGACGGACTCGGGCCGCCCGGGTGCCATCGCCGTGCGCAGGCTCACGTCGATGCCAGCCTGCGCCCAACGCTCGGCGACCTTGTCGGCGTGCAGCTCCGAGCCACCGGACTCGGGATCGTCCAGGTCCCGCCAGGCCAGCACGTGGACTCGACGCATCCCCGAGGTCTCGACGAGTTCCGCGAGGCTCGGTGGGCGCCCCACCACGGCCTCGATACTCGGTGCGCCCAGCTGCTGGGTCAGCAGGCTCGGCGCGACCTGCGAGCCGGCCGTGCCCGAGGACGGCAGGACCAGCCGGGCCGGGGTCGGCGCCAGGGCAGCGTTCGGGTCCGGCGCGCGGTTCGGGTTCAGGGTGCTGTTCGGGCCGCCGGTGCTGTTCGGGACCCGTCCGTTACGTGAAGCGGTCATGCCTGCACCATCCGTCCAGCCGGTCGACCCGTTGCCTCACGGGCCGTACGTCGGGCCGCGGCCAGCACCGACAGGCCGGTGACCACGGCGAGCACCGCCTGGCAGGCAAGATCCGCCCGAGCGGTCGCCGCCGGGTCGCCGTCGGCCCACCACAACAGGGGGACGGTGACGGCGGCGGCCAGCGCCAGCGCCAGCAGGACGCCACGCTCGCCGAGGGCGAGCAGATAGTGGGTGAACAGCACGGTAGCTCCGAGACAGGTCATCGCCGCGGCCAGGGGAAACAGGGCGCCGGAGGCGTCGGTGAAGCGGGACCCGAAGGCCAGCGCAAGAAGTGTGTCCGGTGCGACGAGCGCGGCCGTGAGCAGCCCCGCTGCCGGTACCAGCAGTATTGCAATCGTTGCACCCAGTTGGTGCAGGGCGTGCTGTCCGAGATGTCGCCGATCGGCCGTCTCCGGCAGCAGGAAGCCGGCCAGCACGACCGCGGCCAGCACCAGGACCTTGCTGGCCACGGACACGGCCGCGTACGACCCCGACCGGCCGGGCGCCAGCCGTCCCTGCATCAGAACGTCGACGTTCTGCAGTACTGCCAGCAGTCCGAGCGCGACGAGTGCCGCCCCGACCTCCACCGCCAGCCGCCTGGACGCGACGCCCGCCGCGGGTGCCCGCCCCGTGTCGGGCGTGGATTCGCCGGCCACCGGGACGGACACCGCCGCGAACGACGTCCCGCCGGGGGTGATCCCGTCGGGGCACGCCAGTTCGGGGCACGCCAGTTCGGGGGACGTCCGTTCGGCGACGGCCGGTGTGGGGGACGCCAGCGCGGGTGTGCCGGGTGCGCCGGGGGAGTCGGGTAGGTCCGGTCGGGGCATGCCCAGCGCCTGCGGGTGGCGGGCCAGCGCCCGGCGGGTGTGCAGCAGTGCCGCGCACACCCCGCACAGGACGCCCATCGCCGCCCCGGCCTCGGCCAGGCCGCCCAGGACCAGACCGATCGTGACCGCGGTCTTGACGCCCGCGTCCACCAGCAGGTTCGCGGCCAGTGCCCCGTACTGTCGGGCGCACTGGAGCAGCCCGCGGTCGACGCACAGCAGGCACCAGGCCGCCCCGGCGATGATGATCTCGGCGATGCCGCCGGGGCCCGGCAGGGACAGCTCGTGCGCCACCGCGCCGCGTCCCGCGACGGCGAGCACCGCGACGACCAGCACCGTGGCCACCCCGGCTCGGCGAATGCGGCGTACCCAGCCGTCCAGCAGGTCGGGGCGACCGGTGTGCTGCCAGATCGTCACCCGGCGCACCACGCCGACCAGCAGCGCGCTGCCGGGCATCGACACGACGAAGAACACCGCGATGAGCTGGGCGACCGCGCCATAGGAGCGGGTGCTCATCTGGCGGGCGATGACCAGGGTGACGCCGAGGTTCGCGACGTTGGCCAGCAGCCCGGCCGCGGCGAGCGGGACAGCCCCGCGCAGCGACCCACCGCGCCGGGCACCCCCGGCGGCGGTCCCGGACCCGACCCCGGCCGGTGGGGCCGAGGCGGTCGCGGTCGGGTCTCCCGCGGGCAGGTCGCGGTCGGCGGGTGGCGGGCCGCCCGCCGACGCGCCGCCGCCCGCCGTCACCGCCGGCGCGTGCCGGGTCATCGCGGTACGCCCCGGCGACGGACCGTTCGGTGCTGACGGACTGCTCTGCGGCAGCAGACGGCTCTGCGGCGACCCACGCGGGCGTCCTGCCCGGCGGACCAGCGGGGACAACCGTGGCCGCACCCGCTTCACCCCCGTGACCGGCCGCTTCACCCCGATGGGGGTGGTCGGCGGCGTCCGGCGCCCGGGGGAGAGGTTCACCTGATCGTCAGGGCCTTGTCGGACGAGTCGGACTCGAGGGCGAGGTCGTTGTCGACCATCATCGCGACCAGCTCCTCGAAGGCCACCCGCGGCTGCCACCCCAACACCTCCCGCGC
>NZ_JALKFW010000152.1:0-15669 GCF_023243055.1 Frankia sp. AgPm24
AGGAGCAGCCAGACCCGGAACCGGCAAGTAGCTAGTTTTCGAACAACACTGCCTCAAACAGCTTGACGGGTTCCGCCTCGACCGCCACGATCATTCGCTCTGTATCTGCCACGGCAAAGGCAGCACAGGTCGGAGCGACCCCGCTGACCCCCGCTGCAACATACTCGTAGTCCTCAGGGTAAAGATTGGCACCACCGACAATGATCATGTCCTTGAGCCGGCCACAGACCACCAGGCCATCGGGCGTGAGGTAGCCGAGATCGCCGGTGCGCAGCCAGCCGTCCCGTAGCACTTCCTCGGTGGACCCAGGGTCCTGCCAGTAGCCTGTCATCACTGACGGGCCACGCACGCAGACCTCACCGACCACGCGTTCTGGCAACTGCGCCCCGCCCTCGTTGATGATCGATAGGTCAACGCCAGGCACCGCATGCCCGCACACGGCTAACGCCCGAGTGCCGGCTGCGTCTCTGGCTGCGGCGGTCGCGATGTCGCCAGGGGCCAGGTTGTCCCGCTGGACGTGGTCCCACAGCATCGGCTTGAAACGGTCGCCCATAGACACCGAGAGAGTCGCCTCACCGAGGCCATACATCGGGGTGATGGCCTCCGGCCGCAACCCATAGCGCGCGCCTGTTTCGGTGAAATCCTCAATCACAGCGACCCGGGTCGGCTCGGATCCGTCACCGCATACCCGCATCGCAGATAGGTCCAAGTCGCGAGGGCGCTGACGCATGCTGCGAGCCGCCAACCCATAGGCGAAGTTCGGCGTCACCGTGCTGGTCGCCCGATAACGCGACATTGCGTCCAGCCAGGAGTCCGGCGCGGCCAGAAACGCCTCCGGTGACTGGAGAACCATCCTGATGCCAGACGCGATGCCGGAGAGCACCGCGATGAGACCTAGATCGTGGTAAAGCGGAGCCCAGCTCAGGTGCACGCTGTGCTCGCCTTCGACCAGCAGGCGCTCACAGCACACGACCACGTTGGTGAGCATCTGCCGATGGGTGAGCGCGACCGCCTTGGCCGGCCCAGTGGTCCCAGAGGTGAACTGCAGATAGGCCAAATCATCGGGCTGCGTGAAGATGGCCGGCGCAGCGTCATCGCGTCCGGCGACCAGATCCCCACAGGTGACCACCGGTCGATTGATACCGACGCGTTTTTCGACAAAGCCGCCGAACGAGTCGGCGACCACCACGTACCGCGCATCCACGTGATCTAGCCGCCGACGCACATCCGCCATGATGTGGGTGAGGTCAGAAAGTCGGTGCGGTGGCGCCAGTATCACCGGCACAGCGCCCGCCCGCCAAACGCCGAACAGGCAAAGCAGGAACCGGGCACTGGTCGACGACACAAGGGCAACCCGGTCGCCTTGGCACACCCCCAGCCTGGCCAGGCGGGTCGCCACTCGACGGGCCGAGGCAGCCAGCAGCGAATAGGGTAGCGGGGTCTCTCTCAGCTCGCTGTCCACTAGCATGATCCCGCGCCGGCCAACGGCGGCCAGCTCCACGATCTCTGGCACGGTCGCGGCGCCGAACAGATCCTCGGGACGCGTATAGTCCGTCATCACAGCTCTTCGATCAGCCTGGCCAGCTCGACGGCGAACCGTTCGTCGAGTGAGCGAATGGTCGTTTCGGCGTGCAGGTTCGTGCTGTAGGTCCAGTTGAGCCACAAATCTCCATCCACGACCAGCGCGGTGAGGTCCAGCGTCCGGGGCCGGCTGGCGGACTCACTGCGGTGGTAGCCGAAGGAGTCGATCACTGGATATGCGTCCTCGGTGAAATACTCACTCACATCTCCCCAGAAGTTGAATCCGACATCCGGGGCTGGCGTCCTGGCCAGCCGCGCCCTGATTCTCGGATCGGGATGCAGGTAGCGAAGAACTCCGAAGCCGGTACCCCGCTGCGGGATGGCCGCCAATTGGGCGCACACCGGGGCCAGACCGTCGGCACGCAGCAGTGCTGGCGACAAGGTGGACAGCCTGGCAACCGTACGTGCCACGTCCAGCTCGCCGTAGGCCCGTTCCCGACCGTGGCCCTCCAGTTCGACCAGCACCTCCTTCCGGCCGGTCCAGGCTGTCAGCGCGTGTACGAGCGCGGCAACCAGCACATCGCGGATCTCGACTCCATGTTCGCGTGGCAACTGGACGACCACGGCATGAGCGAGATCTCCGGTAATTCGCGAGAAATGACGGGCTGCCGACGCCTGGGTGTTCTCGCCGAGCCTAAAATCGACAGGAAGCGGAGCCTGGGAAACGGCCGCAATGGTCTCCCAATAGGGTAGTTCGGCCACAACTTCGGAGCTCGCCGCATACGCATCAAGTGCGTCAAGACAGGCGGGCAGTGATGCCGTCCTAGGCGGCAACTGCGGCAAATCACCAGCCTCGAGCGCGAAGTAGGCTGATCTGAGGTCCTCGTAGAAGACCCGTGACGAGTAGTAGTCCATCACCAGCCAGTGCGCGCTAATCAGCAGCCGGGGCGCACGATTTTGTCCGAGATCGAAATAGGTCAACCGGACTACCGGGCCATCTGCAAGGTTAAGACTTCCGTTACGTGCCGCGACCTGGACGCTGATCTGCCATTCGAGGTCATCGTCGAGAGTGTCGACCAGTGACACCACAGTCACTGGGTCCGGCTGGACGGACTCGATGTCTACGATCTCGGCCTGCCAGCCGCCGGGATGACGCCGGAAGCGGGTACGTAGGGCCTCGTGATGGACCATCACTAGCCGCGCCGCCCGCTCGAGTAGATCGGGGTCCAAAGGCTGGTTTAATACGAACATGGGCCACATACCGTTCCAGTGGCTCGGCTGGGCGAAGTCGCGCTCGAAGAACCAGCGCTGGCTTGGGCTCAGCCGCACGGATCCAGTGACCGCTGCCCGTGTCGGACCGGGATCCGGTTGGGTGCGGGCGATCCTCGCCTGCTCAGCCACTGTGGGACATCGGTGGAACTCAGCCGCGGTCAGGAAGAGCCCCCGTTCGGCAGCCTTGGCCACCGCGCGCATTCCGAGCAGCGAATCTCCACCCAGGGCGAAGAAGTTGTCGTTCCGACCAACCTGACTCACACGGAGAACTTCCCGCCAGGCCGCCGCCATTGCATGTTCCGCGGGTGTGGATGGCGGCTCTGTAATCTCGGAGGACTGCGGCGGTGAGGGCAGCGCAGAGCGGTCGACCTTGCCGTTCGAGGTGAGCGGTAGACGGGCCAGAGGAATGATCGTCGCAGGTAGCATATAGGCGGGAAGACGACCTGCCAAAAAGGCCGACAGCTGGGTTGTGTCAACCTCCCCGGTTGGCACGACGTATGCGATCAAGTGTTTAGGGCCCATGGTGGGTCCGGATGCGACGGCGACCGCGGTACTCACCGCGTCGTGTTCGGCGAGTACCGCCTCGATCTCGCCCAACTCGATCCGGTGACCACCGACCTTCACCTGAGTGTCCTGTCGGCCGAGGAACTCGATGCTGCCATCCGGGTGGTAGCGGCCAACATCGCCAGTCCGGTACAGGCGTTCGCCGGTGGCCGGATGGAAGAGGAAAGACTCCGCCGTCAGCTGCGGCTGCGACCAATACCCTTCGGCCAGGCCGGCCCCGCCGATGAACAGCTCCCCGGGAACGAGATCTGGCCGGGGTTCCAACCTCGGGTCGAGCACGTGGAAGGTCTGGTTGCGGAGCGGAGTGCCGTAAGGGATGCTGCGCCACATCGGGTCGACGCGGGCAATCGGATGCCAGATCGACCAGATAGATGCCTCTGTCGCCCCGCCGAGGCTGTACAGCTCCGGATCTCCTGCGCTCACGGCCCGTACCCTGGCGGGCAAAGACAGCGGTATCCAGTCGCCGCTGAGCAGGACCGCGCGTAGCTCCGAGGGAAGTGTGGTCTTGTTCCTCTCGATGTCTTCGATCAAGAGTTCCAATAGCGCGGGCACCGTGTTCCACAGGGTGACCTGGTGCTCGCGAACCATTTGGGCCAGTCGGCCAGGGTCTCGGATATCTTCCGCGCCGGGCAGGACCACAGCGCCACCGGCACCCAGTACGCCGAATACGTCGAACACGGAAAGGTCGAAGCTCAGGGAAGACACACCGAGAATCCGGTCCTGCGGGCCAACCGAGAACCGCTCAGTAACATCAGCGAGCGTATTCACGGCGCCACGGTGAGTAATCATCACCCCTTTTGGTCGCCCGGTCGATCCTGAAGTAAAGATGACGTAGGCCAGGTCGTCGATGCCGGTGGTCGGCGCGTCAACGGGACCATCCGGTATATCCGGCCAGGGCTGGGATTCGACGACGAGATGCCGGTCACCGCCAGGTGGCGTCAGACCGGGCTGGGTCAGTACCGTGTTGACCTCGGCCGTGGTCAACAGTTCTGCAATCCGATCCGTCGGGAGGCCTGCGTCCACCGGTAGGTAGGCGGCGCCGGCTCGGGTGATACCCAGCGCAGCGACCACCTGTTCCCAGCCTTTGTGCATCACGATGGCGACTAGCTCGTTTCGGGCGGCCCCAAACCCGCGTAGCCGGTGGGCCACCTGGTTGGCACGCCGGTCCAGCTCCCGGAAGCTCAGCGCGCGGTCGGCAGTGACCACGGCCGGCGCGTCACCGCGAGCAGAGACTTGGCGGTCGACACCGGCGTGAATCAACTCGTGGGGCAACGGGCCAGTGGTGCTGTTCACCTCCACCCGCACGTCGAGCTGGCGCAGTGGAACCGGAACGGGGACCGCAGCGTGCGCCTGGCTATCGTCCTCGCTGATGCGATTCAGCAAACCGACGTAGCCCGCGAACATGTCGTCGATCATCCCGCTGGGGAACGACTCGTCCACCGCGTCCCAGCTGACTACCAGGTCACCACCGTGGATGAGAACCTGATTGTCGAGGAACACTTGGGGTGTCTGGGAAACAGCGTATCCAGTCTGGAAGACCACCCCCTCCAGCGAACCGAGACCGTCCGGCTCATGCAGCAGGCCGGTGAAAACTACAGGCATCCTGGCCTGCGTGCCGTCGCCCTGCCGGGCCAGTTCGCGCTGCATTGCGACCCCACCGAACGCGCTGTGGGCCAGGTCAGTGCGCAGCTGCGCCTGCATCTCCGTGGCGGTGCTGGCTAGATCACGAGTGTCGGAGAGGTCGCACTCCAGCAGGACGGTGCTGGTGAAGTCGCCGATAAGCCGAGAGATGTCGGGATGCCACCCCGGCCGCTCGGAGAGCGTGACGTTTAGTGTGAAGTGCGCGGAGGCGCTCCACACACGCAGCACCTCGGCGTAGGCGGCGCAGAGCAGCACCGACGGGGTCACGGCCATCGCCTGGGCGCATCTGCGCAGTCGCTGGTAGCGGTGTTCAGGCAGCCGAGCCTGGCGACGCACGAACTCTGCTGGCCGACTATGTGGGCTCTTCGAAGTTAGGCGGGCTTGAGGCATCCGCGGGCTCGGCGGGTGGTCGCGCAGCGTGTTCGTAGGCGCTGGTTGGTGGGGTTGCGGTATCCGTAGGCGTTGCGGGCGTCGAGTTTGACGACGCGGTTGTAGCCCTCGCTGGCGGCGTTGGTGATCGTGGTGTGGAGGAACGTTTCGATGCAGGTCCACCAGGTGCTGACGGTGGTGGCGAGGCGTTCGAGCTCGGGGACGTCGGCGTCGGCGCACCAAGTGTAGAACCTCGTGAGCCGGTGGGAGATCACGGTGCGGTCGGGGTGGGTGCCGGCGAGAGCGAGCAGTGCGCGGAGCTCTTCCTTGGCGATCCACGCCGACAGGATCGTCAGGCCGGGTTCGTCGAGGTCGAGCAGGGTGTTCCACAGTTTCGTGAGCGCTTTCGGGGTGAGGTCCTCCCGGTTACGGCGCAGCAGGTTACGGATCTTCCATTCGGGGTCGCTGTCGCGGCCGCGTCGGCCTCGGGTCGTGGTGGTGACGCGGCGGCGGACCTCCGCGACGGTGTCGTTCGCGAGCTTGACGATGTGGAAGTGGTCGACGACCAGCTCGGCGTGGGGCAGGTAGCGGCGGACCGCGGAGACGAACACGGTGCACATGTCGATCGCCACATAGCGGACCCGGTCACGCCAGGCCGGCGGTTGGCTGGCCAGCCAGTAGGCGACGTCGTCGCCGGTGCGGCCCTCGACCTGGCCGAGCATCCCCTGCCCGCCACCGACGTCGGTGAACCCGACGTGCCAACGGTCGGCCAGCACCCGGGCCCTCGCCGGTTCGGCACCCGCCGGTGTGGACGGCGGTGGCGTGACCGGGCCCGGCGGGGCGGGTTCGGACGTCGGGCCCGGCGTCGGCGGCGTGGCGTCGGGAGGGCGCCATCGCGGCCGGCCGCGGCGAACCTCGTCGATCCCGAGCACCTCCACCGGCGCCACCGCGCCGCTGGTCAACGACCCGGCCCGCTCGCGTACCGCGTCCATCACCGTCGGCCAGGACAGCCCCAGCTGTCGGCCAGCGGCCACCACCGTGGCGCACGTCCCGTCGACCACCCGGTCGGCGGCCTCCCGCCGTACCCGGGACGTCAGGCGGGCCCGGGCCGCCACCACCGGCAGCGACTCGGTGAACGACCCCCGCCCGCACAACGGCTCCCGGCAGTACCAGCGGCGCTTGACCCACACCAGTTGCAGCCCGCCAGACCCGCACGGCAGATCCCGCGGCCGGGTGCGCACCACGCCCTTCACCCGCCCCGAGAACACCCCGCAGCCCGGACACGCCCGCGCCGCCTCGTCCGCGGTCACCAGCCACGCCACCCGTGACCCGTCGGCCAACCGCTCGACCCGCTCCACCGCCATCCCGTCGAGGTCCAGCAACAACGTCGCGTCACTCGTATGATCGTCCAAGCCCGTAACCCCACGGTGTCCTGATTGCGTCAGAACAACCAAGATCACCAGGGGTTGCGGGTCTTTTCACGCCACGACACGCCAGCGTCCTACACCCAAGCCACACCAGACCAGCATCACGCACAGCCACCAAGCCGGACGCGAGCCCCACACCTCACCCCGGTTAACTTCGAAGACCCGAAATCATAGCTGTACTTGAGAGTTTTGAACTGGGCTTCCGAAAACGGATTGTCGTTCGACGTCCGCGGCCGTGAATGGGACCGGTGGACACCCAGGTCGACGAGGAGTTCCGACACCTGCTTCGAGACCATCGCTCCACCACGATCCGCGTGGATCGATCGGGGAGCCGACCCGTTCCGGTGTACCGCCTCCTCCAGGAAATCCTTCGCGACCACCGCATCCTCGGCGGCAGCGACAAGCCAGCCGGTCACATACCGGGAGTAGATGTCGATGATGACGTAAAGCTTGTACCAGACTCCTTTCTCGGGTCCTTTCAACGCGGTGATGTCCCACGACCAGACCTGTGACGGTCCGGTCGCGGACAGCTCGGGACGGACCCGCGGTGGATGGGTCGCCTGCGCACGGCGTTCCCGGGTCTGGCCCGCCGCCCGGGCGATCCGGTACATCGTCGACAGCGAACACCAGTAGCGGCCAGCATCAAGCTCCCGGGCCCAGACCTGCGGGATCGCGAGATCCTGGTAGCCCGGGCTCGCCAGCACCGCCAGGACCCGCGCCCGTTCGGCGTCGGACAACGCCCCAGGCGGCGGGGTCCGCGCCGGCCACGGCCCATGCACCGGCCCCCGCGGCGCGGCATGACGATAATGCGTCGCCCGGGACCGGCCGACATACGCACACGCCCGCCGCACCGGAACACCCGCGCCGCGAAGCCCATCAAAAGCCTCGTTCAACACCGGGCCTACTGCTGATCGGAGTCCGCTCTCTCGGAGACCTGCTGCAAGAGAGCGCGTGCTTTTCCCATAATATCCAGCGCGGTCTCCGTCGTCGCGAGCCGAGCCTTCAGTCTTTCGTTCTCGCGGCGGAGCTTCTCCAGCTCGACCTGATCCGCCGACTTCCCCGGCTTTCTCTCCGGAGCACGCGCCGGAGAGCCTGCTCTTCCCAGGGCTCCCGCGTCACGCGCCCGGGTCCACTCCACCACATGCGAGGAGAACAATCCCTCCCGCCGCAGGACCGCGCCTTTCTCGCCGTGCGGGGCGTTCTCATACTCCGCGACGATCCGCAGCTTGTACTCCGCGGTGAACACCCGCCGCGACGGACGCGGCGCCGGATCACGCGACGACGGCGACCCGCCGGGATCCTCCCGCGACTCAGACTCCACGAACATCAGGATCTCCGATCACGCCCTCCATAGCCAGCCCCACACCCACATCGGTGTCTCACTCGAGTCTGACAGAGAGGGGGCGGGGTCCGTCTCAGCTCCGCGCTGTCACACACAGACCCCGCGGGGGGTCATAGGAGCGACAGGAAGCGCCAGCCAGACCGGAGCCGGACCCGGATTTACCCAGCGGTACGGCCGGAACCTGGCCCGGTCAGCATCCAGCGCTTCCGATCCCTCACATGTGGCGCCGCCGGTGGGGCGGCGCTCGAAAGGACGAACGTGGCAGCACGTATGAAGAACCCGGCCGCAGTCATCGCCGAGGCCTGGCCGGCGATCGCGGCGCTGAACGCCGCCAGCGAGTCCGCCGACGTGCCGCTGGTGACCCTCGCACTGGTCCACCTGCGGGTGAGCCAGGTCAACGGCTGCAGCGCCTGCGTGGACGCCGGTGTCCGGGACGCGCTCAAGGCCGGCGAGACGCCGGAGCGGCTCGGCGCCGTCGTCGCCTGGCGCGACACCACCTACTTCAACGACGCGGAGCGCGCCGCGCTGGCGCTCGCCGAAGGCGCCACCCGGCTCAGCGACCGTACCGACCCCGTGCCGGACGACGTGTGGAACGAGGCGGTCCGGCACTACGACGACCGGGGCATGGCCTCACTCCTCCTCAAGATCGCCACGACGAACGTCTTCAACCGGCTGAACGCCATCACCAAGCAGACCGCGGGCGCGGGCGCCTGGTAAGCGTCTGTCGACCGGTGAGCGTCACCGCCGGGTAGCCGGCCGGCTACCCGGCGGCGGGCCGCTCGTACCCGATGTGTCCAGGTCGGGGGTGCCACCCGGCACTCCCGACCTGGACACCGTCGGCTATCCGTGTTTGTTCCGGGCGGCAGCCGCCGAGGTCAGGGCGAAGAACAGCCGCGAGTCCGGGTCTGCCTCGGCGTGCCACTGCACCGCCACGGTGAACGGGTAGCCGTCGAGTTCCACGGCTTCGACGACCCCGTCATCAGCGTGCCCGGTGGCCCGCAGACCCGCCCCGAGTTCATCGATCGCCTGATGGTGATGGCAGGGGACGATCACGGTCTCACCGAGAACGGTGGCCAGCAAACTGCCCGGCGCCAGCCTGACCTTCTGTGGCTACGGCGAGATCGCCGGGTTCGGTTCGCACTGCAATGCCTTCCACATGACCGGGCTGCGCGCCGACGGCGTGGAGCTCGCGCAGGCCATCCGCGGCGCGTTGGCGGAGGCGGATCCGTCCACCATCGACTACGTCAACGCCCACGGGTCCGGGACGAGGCAGAACGACCGGCACGAGACGTCCGCGTTCAAGCTCGGGCTCAGGGAGCACGCCTACCGGGTCCCGGTCGGCTCGATCAAGTCGATGATCGGTCACTCGCTCGGCGCGATCGGTTCGCTGGAGATCGCGGCGTCCCTGCTGGCGATGCGGCACAACGTGGTCCCGCCCACCGCCAACCTCGACACGCCCGACCCGGAGTGCGACCTGGACTACGTCTCGCGGGTCGCGCGGGAGTGGCGCACGGACCCGGTTCTCACCGTGGGCAGCGGTTTCGGTGGTTTCCAGAGCGCCATGGTGCTCCGGCAGGCGAACGGGACCGCGCGATGACCGGCAACCCGGTGATCACCGGGATCGGCGTTGCCGCGCCCAACGGTCTCGGCACCGAGGAGTTCTGGGCGGCGACCCGCGCGGGAGTGTCTGGGATCCGGCCGCTCACCCGCTTCGACCCGGCCGGTTACCCCAGCCGGCTGGCGGGTGAGGTCGCCGGCTTCGACGCCGCCGCGCATCTGCCCAGCCGGCTGCTGCCGCAGACGGATCACATGACCCGGCTCGCACTCGTGGCCGCGGAGCAGACCTTCGCGGACGCGGCGGTGGACACGTCCACCGGCGATCCCTACGAACGGGGCGTCGTTACGGCCAGTTCGGTGGGAGGCTTCGAGTTCGGTCAGCGCGAACTCGAAGGCCTTCTCAGGCTTCACCTTGGTTCTCAGTAGCATCGCCGACATCTGCTCAACCTTCCCTGTCACACGGGCCGACTGTCGTCGGTCATGGCTATGACACGCGTCGACCGCGGGAGGAGTGTGACCGGTGGAAGATGCAGAGTGGCTCGCCGCGCGGTTCGAGGAACACCGCGGGCACCTTCGCGCCGTCGCCTACCGCATGCTGGGCTCCCTGCACGAGGCCGATGACGCGGTGCAGGACGCCTGGCTGCGGCTGAACCGGCCCGGGGCCGGTGAGATAGAGAACCTGGGCGGCTGGCTCACCACCGTCGTTGCCCGGATCTGCCTGAACATGCTGCGGGCCCGCCGGGTGCGGACCGAGGATCCGATCGGGGTGTACGTCCCCGACCCGATTGTCGCCCCGGACCCGGTCGGTGGCCCCCAGCAACCCGAACAGCCCGAACAGGAGGCGCTGCTCGCGGAGTCGGTCGGACTCGCCCTGATCATCATCCTCGACACCCTGACGCCCGCCGAGCGGCTCACCTTCGTGCTGCACGACATGTTCGGCCTACCGTTTGACGAGATCGCGCCGATGGTCGACCGCACCCCGACCGCGGCGCGGCAGCTGGCCAGCCGGGCCCGCCGCCGGGTGCGGGAGCTGGGCACATCGACCCCGGACGTCGACCACACCGTCCAGCGCCGGGTCGTCGACGCCTTCTTCGCCGCCGCCCGCGGCGGCGACTTCGACGCCCTCGTCGAGCTGCTGGATCCCGACATCATCCTGCGCGCCGACGGCGGAGTCGGCCGGCCGCAGGCCACGGCGGTGGTCCGCGGGGCACCGGCCGTCGCCCGCAGGGCGCTCATGTTTGCCCAGCCCTCGGCGGCGGTGCGCCCGGCACTGGTCAACGGCGCCGCGGGAGTGGTCATCACCCTCGACGACCAGCCGATCTCGCTGATGGGCTTCACCGTGACCGACGAACGGATCGCCGAGATCTACGCCATCGTCGACCCCGATCGACTCAACTCCCTGGACCTGGCGGCCGTCACACTCGACGGCACGGCGTGAGTGGCCCGGCGCTGTTGCGTTCTGGGGCAGCTGGGCATGCCAGCGGCCTCGATGATCGGTGGTCAGACGGCGGCGGCGAGCTCGGTGAACGCGGCTGCCAGCCGCAGGCGCGGGTCGGTGTCGCCAGCGAGCTCGTAGTGGCCGCGGCGGATGTTCTGCACGAGGGCGTGTCCGGCGCTGACGGTCTGAACGGAGCGGAGACGTTTCAGTCCGCGCATCGGCCGCAGCCGTGCTTTCCACCGGCCGTGGTCGGCTTCGATTCGGTTGTTCTCCCGGGCGGCGTCGGCGTGCCAGGCCTCGGGGAGCAGCTCGTCGAGGATCCGCGGGTAAACCGGGGCCTTGTCGGTGGTGACCTCGCCCGGGCGGCGTCCATGCGTCAACGCTCGAACGAAGAATCGCCGGGTGGCGGCCTGGTCGCGCCGTGCGCTGGCCAGGACGTCGATGACCTGGCCGTGCTGGTCGACCGCCCGGTAGAGGTAGGTCCAGCGGCCGGAGACCTTGACGTAGGTCTCGTCGATGAACCATCTGTCGTCGGGCCGGTGCCGGCACGGCCGGGCCGCGTCGACCAAGAGGGGTGTGAAGCGCTGCACCCACCGGTACACCGTGACGTGATCAATCTCGATGCCCCGCTCGGCGAGGAGCTCCTCGACATCCCGGTAGGACAGCGCGAACCGTAGGTACCACCGTACCGCCAGAACGATCACCTCGGGCGGGAAGCGGAACCCGGCGAACTCCGACGTCGGAGCCGGTGGACGGACATGACGTCGACGCATGATCCGATCATGACTGATCGGCAGCCGCACGATGGCGGACTTCGCCGATGCAACAGCGCCCGTCGCTCTATATTGAGGTGTGAACACAACGGTGCCCCCGGGGGACTACAAGTGGATCCTCGGGTTCTCGATGGTCAATCTTGTGGTGGGCACCGTAGGGTCCGCGGTCGTCCGCCGGCGGTGCGGTGACACGGCGGGGGACACCTTCCAGCGTCGCACCGGCACAGCGATTGCCGGCGTGTTCACCGTGTGGGCGGCAGTGTTCTGGGGATTCATCTGGGCGGCCTTCGGCGCGGGGCTGTTTCTGGTATCGCACCTTGTCGAGCGTTACCGCCGTCAGCGAACACACACGGGGAAGCCGTAGAATCCTGACGCGCATTCGGAGATACTCCGTGACCATCGGGCCGTGGAGGGCCCGCGTTCGGCATCAGCGTGCGCCGTAGACCCATCGGATGACCCGCACCAATAATGATCGCGGCGGGGTGGCGGTCCGCGCACACCCCGTACCCGGATGGTCAACCAGCCGACCGCGGCCGTCGACGGCGTGATTCTGGCGCCGGCCAGCCCGGGGGCAGACTGGGCGCGTATTTCGCGGGGTCGGGCGTTGTGGTGGCGGTTGGTTCAGCGGAAGATTGGTTGGATATTCGGTCGAGCGAGAAGGTGCCCCTGGCCGTAGCAGATTCCGGCGTTCTGGACGGCGGCGAGTTCGGCGGAGGTCTCGATGCCCTCGGCGATGATCGAGCTGTCGATCTCCTGACCGATGTACACCAGCGCGATCGCGGTGGCCCGGCGGACGGGATCGGTGTTGATGCCATGGATCAGGCACCGATCCACCTTGATCACTTCGGGGCGAAGATTGACGAGGCGTTGCAGCCCGGAGTAGCCGGTGCCGATGTCATCGACGGCGATCCTCGCTCCGAGGTTGCGCAGTTCTCGTGCTGCGTGCAGTACTGCCGGGTCCTCGAAATTGCTTTCGTGTTCGGTGATTTCTACGACGAGACGGCTGAGATCGGCATGGGCTGCGCTGGTGATCAACAGGTCGATCAGGCCGCCGACAAGAGTGCTCGGGGACACGTTGACCGCCAGCTGGGCTGATGGGGGACCCCGGCGCAGCACGGGGAGGGCCTTGCGAACGGCGGCCAGTTCCAGCTCGATCCCGAGTCCGACGCTGGCTGCATGGGCGAACCACTGTTCGGGATCGGTAGCGGAGGTGGGAAACCGGGACAGTGCCTCGACTCCGGCGGTGGCACCGGTGCGCAGATCAAAGATGGGCTGATACACGAGGCTGGGGCCGCCGTTGTCAAGAACACGACGGACTGCCTGCCACCTGTGGCTGGAGCGCTCCCACATCTGGTGCAGATCGCGGACCGAAACACCGAGCAGATCGGCGACCATGGTCAGTATCTGGGCGTGTCGGGCGTCCAGATCAGGGCGGGGATCGTGCGCGAGACAGCCGACGGTTCCATAGATCTCGCCGCTGTCGGTGTGGATCGGCGCGACCGCGTACGCGCCGATCCCGAGTGCAGCCACGACTGCCAGCCTGGAGGCAAGAGGATCCATTCGCGTGTCCGGCACGCAGGACGGCCGGGTGGGCGTTGGTTCGCCCTCGGGCCACACGGTGACCGACCCTGGGCCGAGGCCAAAGCCGGCTCCGTCACCGTGGCAGGCCTGCAGAACGCTCCGGTCACCCTCCAGTCGAGACATCCAGGCAAAATCCATCCCCAACTGCCGGCGCAGAACACCGAGCAGGTCCACCACGGCCGTGTCCGGATCCCGAACATCCACGCGCGTTCCCGGAACCGATGGACCGACCATCGCCATCCTCACCACCCCACCATGCTCGGATCCCAGCCAATTCGCACCTCCACTCCATACCCGACAGGCCAGGCTGGGCCCTGTCCGTGATGGTCGAAGCGTGCCCTGGGAGACTGCCGAAAAACGTGAGACCGCGCCGGGATCGCCCGCTTCTGTCGCAATCTGACTGTATGGGATGACCAGATAAAGGATCTTAGGGACTATTTTTCGACAGGCTCCTGAAGTGGCATGGCAGATTTTTATGACAATTGCGGAATTAAACCTGCGGGGCTCCAGAATCCCGATTCGGCCTGTGAGCTGGCCTTTTGCGGTTGATGCGGTCTTCACCGGGAGGTGTCAGGCGGCGTTGCGATACTCGCTGATCAACCCGCCGAGGATACGTGTGCGACGGATGGTGGACTCCGATGTCGGGGCGACCACGGGTGGCGAGTCGGGCGGGTGCTGGCCGAGGGAGCGGTGAGGCCGGTGGGTGTTGAAATGCTCGGCGTAGCTGTCGAGGACCGACGTCAGGTGCCGTTCGGAGACGATCAACAGGCTGTCGGTGCATTCCCGGCGGACGGTGCCGACCCAGCGTTCCGCGATCGCGTTCGCCTGCGGGGCTTGTGGCGGTGTGCGTACCACGTCGATGCCGGCCCCGGTGAAGACAGCGTCGAAGGAAGCCGTGAATTTCGTGTCGCGGTCACGGAGGAGGAACCGGAATCGGTGGCTGCGCTCCTCGAGATTCATCAGCAGGTTCCGTGCCTGCTGGGTGACCCAGGCCGTGGTCGGGTGCTTCGTGATCCCGAGGACATGGACATGGCGGGTGGCGTGTTCGACGACGAAGAACACGTGGATCCGTTGCAGGAACACGGTGTCCACCGTGAAGGAATCGCAGGCCAGCAGGCCGGAGGCCTGGGCGCGCAGGAACGTCCGCCAGGAGGCGTCGGCTCGCCGCGGCGCTGGGTCGACGCCGGCGCGGTGCAGGATCCGCCAGACGGTGGCGACCCCGACCGAGTAGCCCAGCCCGATCAGTTCTCCCTGGATCCGGCGGTGGCCCCAGGTCGGGTTCTCCCGCGCGAGTCGCAGAATCAGCTCGCGGATCTCCCGGTGGACCGGCGGCCGACCGGACGACTTCCGCGGGTAGGTCCATTTGCGTGCGAGGAGCTCACGGTGCCAGCGCAGCACGGTGGTCGGGGTGACGAAAAACGAACCCCACCGAGCCCGGGACAGGGCTGCGAGGATCACCCGATCCGCGGGTTCCAACGTCGGACGGTGGACCTGCCGTCGCAGCACCGCCACCTGGTGTCGCAGGACAAGGAGCTCCACCTCCTTCGCGGTGTCCCCACGCATCCGGAGCAGCATCAGTCCGAGAGCGTTGCGTGTCAGGGCGTAGAGCAGGGACCACACCATGACCATCCAGCCTGCCCGACACGGGGGCCCCGTCCCGCAGGCAAACATGCAGGTCACCGCCCAAATCGGGGTTCTGAAGCCCCACAGCCTCGGCCACTCCTCGCCCGCGATCACCGGTCGGCTGTACGCGCACCTGTTGCGGTCTACCGGGCAGGCGGTCGCGGAGACGGTGGTCAGGGCGGTTCCGCGGCGTGTAATGCGCCCTTCTCACCCACAGTCCACCCACAACGATCATCGCAGTGCGAGCGAGTAGGTAGGAAATGCCAACCATGCAGGTCTTGAACCCGTCTTCGGGTGGGCCGTCAGGGACTCGAACCCTGAACCCGCCGGTTAAAAGCCGGCCGGACGGGCTGTCACAACGTGTCAAGCGCTGCCAAATAGGGTGTTCTACCAGCATGTTTTACGCTGTGTGATGACGAGATGTGTCGCGAAATGACAGGCGTCACCGCGCTGTTCGCGGCCACACCGCGGCCACAATGATCATGAATGGGTGGTGCGGGGGCCCGGGGGGGGGGGGGCGCCCCACGCCCCGCGCGGCGGGGCGCGGGGGGGGGGTGTGGG
>NZ_JALKFW010000212.1:0-97087 GCF_023243055.1 Frankia sp. AgPm24
CGGGCCGGGCGGCCACATGACGGCGCCCGCAGCCGCACACGACCCGGTAAAGATCATGCTGGGTCACCCCGACCCGGACCGGGGTGAGATCGTGGGACTGGTGTGAGCGGGCAACCCCGGCCGCCGCACCCTCGGCCAGCAACGCCCCACAGTCACAGGCCCCGACCGGGAAATGCGCCTCCACCCGGTCCGGGACCTCCCGCCACGCCAACGTCCGCCCGTCCTGCCCCGGCTGCTTCCCGCGCTTCTTCATCCCACCCCCAACGGCACGGCGCTCCGCCCGGTTCGGCCCAACCCGACCTGGCAGCACCCCGTCCGACGACGGCGGCAACGACGAGTTCCCCGAATTCCGCGAACCCGCCCGCCTCAACCGATCCACCTCGGCCGCCAGCTCCTCGACCCGACGTTCCTGCCCAGCCAGCAGCTCATCCCGCTCGGCGATCCCGGCCCGCAACTGCTCGATCACGCCCGCCTGCGCCACCACGAGAGCGACCAGCTCCTCGCGTGACATCTCCTCCGGCGGCACCCAGCCACACCACCACACCCCGAACGCACCGTCACGGGCAACACACTCGAACAGCGAACAACATCCACACCCGACTCCAACACCAACCACTCACCGCAAGATCACGCAACCACGTGAATGTTTACAACCATGATCGCTGTGACCAGCCGGATGGCCGGCACCGGCGCCTCCGCCGGCCCTCCCCCGCCGGCCATCAGAGCTTCCCGCCTTCACGACCGGCCACGAGAGAATCACGGTCAAGATCGCCACGGCGACCCATCTGGATCGCCGTCCGAGCGGTCACAATCAGTTCAGATCGCTCACCAAGCCGTGTGGATGTCGAACGAGCCTCACCCGGGGTACACAAGAAGTGTTCACATTGCCGCACAGAGCCACAACCACCGAGATCGCCCGGGCTGCCCTCCCGCCTCACGCCCTCGCGCGGCGGAGCATCGGTTCGGCCACCGAGGCGCCCGACAGCGGGGCCGAGCGGAAGACCAGCGTTCTCGCCACCGCAGATTCCGCCGACGTGCCCATGAGACGCGGCGCCACGCCTCGAAACCATGGCCGCGGTTCGTGACACCTCTTCCGAAAGCCTCGGATATGCATGATGCATATTTGCCACCGTGGGGGCAAGAATGGTTCTGGCTTCGGGAAGTGAGCGACAGGGGCCGGGCAGGAGTGGACGGGAGTCAGATGATCGGGTGGCGCCGGGTTACGGAAGACGACTTTCCGTTGTTGGGGACGTGGCTGGAGCAACCGCACGTCGCCCGCTGGTGGAACCACGAGACCACGCCCGAGGCCGTCCGGCGTGACTTCGGCCCGACGGCCCGCGGCGAGGAGCCGGCACAGGACTTCCTCGCGCTGCTGGACGATCAGCCGTTCGGCCTGGTGCAACGATGTCGTCTGATCGACTACTCGGAGTACCTCGACGAGTTGAGACCAGTCATCGAGGTGCCTGTGGGCGCGATGAGCCTCGACTATCTCATCGGCGACCGCGGCCAGACCGGGCGCGGCCTCGGACCTGCCATGCTCACGTCAATGGTCGCCAGGACGTGGTCCGACCATCCCGAATCCGACTGTGTGATTGTTCCGGTGGTCGCGGCGAACCGGGCGTCCTGGCGAGCGCTGGAAAAGGCCCGCTTCCGCCGGGCCGCCCAGGGGCACCTCACCCCGGACAACCCAATTGACGATCCGCTGCATTACGTTTACCGGCTGGACCGCGAAGTCTGAAAGCCCGTCATGCCGACAGGCCGCTGCCCGCCGGGCCGAAAGGCTCAGCGGGCAGCGGCCGTGGCATATCGTCAGCGAAAATCAGTAGCGGGCGCCGGCCGCCGAGCGGTTACGCGAGCGCCGACGCAGACGTCGGAGACCTCGGGCAGCCGACCGGTCGGCCGCGTTCACGTCATGCCGGGCCTCACCGCGGAGCCTGCGCAGCACCTTCATCGTGACCTCCTCGAGCTGTCTGTCGTCCAACCGGCGGCCGTTGCGCCGGCATGGTTCGCAACGTGCCCGTCATGTCGGCCTTAACACGCCAACCTCCGACGAGATTCGAAACGGCGGTCGCGCGGCTCGGCGGCTCAGCGGTCGGGGAGCAGGTCTGCGGGGGGCGGGCCGAAGCGTCCGCGGACGAAGTCGACGAGCCCCCGCAGGCGTCCTCTGGGATGCCAGTAGGGGCCGCGGCGGGATGGGGCCACCGCGCCGGCGGCGAGCTGCCACAGGGCGATACAGAAGCGGATGAACGTGTGGTAGCGACCCGAGTGATCCCGGACCAGCAGCAGGGTGTTGCGCAGCTGCAGGTAGTCGATGGCCGCGGAGGTCGAACTGATGTGTGGGTTCTTCACCATCGCGCCCCGGACAAGGCCGCATTCCCAGCCGGCGTCGCGGGCACGCAGAGCCAGGTCGGCCTCCTCGCAGTAGGCGAAGTAGCGCTCGTCGAAGACACCGATCTCGTCGAGGCAGGCGCGGCGGGCGAACATCAGCGTGCCGTGCGGGTGGCCGGCGGGCTCCCAGCCCTCGTGGACACGCGCCGGGATGAGGATGCCACCGAAGTACGGGTCGGTGACCGGTGTGGCGCCGTCGCCCACATCGGCGCAGGCCAGACCCGCCCGCGGTCGTTGGGCGAGGGCCGCCAGGATGCCGCTGAGGCAGCTCGGCGCGGGCAGCGCGTCGTGGGGCGCCAGGACCACCCACTCACCGGCGGTCGGGTCCTCGAGGAACCGGCGGTAGCCGATGTTCGCGGCCGGGCCGAATCCCACGTTGCCGCCGGCGGGCACCACCGTGACATCGTCGGCCTCGACCGGTGGCACCGTCGCCGAGCCGTTGTCGACGACGGTGATGACGACGGGGACGTCCTGGGCGCGAAAGGCGTCGATCGTGTCCACCAGCCGCTCGGGCTGGTTTCGGTACACGAGGACGACCGGAAGGGGCTGCACATCCACAGTGCTATCGCGGCGGGCGCTACCGGGGCGCCCTGATGTGCGCGGGCTGCTCGACGGTGCGGGCCAGGATGCCCAGCGTCGCCCGCAGGCCCGCCTCGGGGATCACCGGGAAGATCCCCTTCCCCCGATACGCCTCGTCGATCTCGCTCCAGTCGTAGTACGACGTGACCAGAGTGCCGGACTCGACGGGCTGCAGTTGGTAGCCGTACAGGTGCCGCAGCGGTGGATTGACGATCCCGCCGCCGATCGTCCACTCGAGGAGGGCGTCCGACTCGAACTTGGTGATCTTCACCGTGACGTCGTACTTGCCGAGGGGATAGTCGTTGAGCGACTCCCGGTCCATGTGGACGACAAACGTGTCACCCACCTGGGTCACTCGCTGCCCCTGGGTGGACTGCAACATTCCTGAACTGTCGATCGCGACATGTCCCGCCGGATCGGTCAGCACCGCGAAAATCACGTCGGGCGTCGCCGCGACCGTGCGCTGTACCTCGAACCGTTCAACCGTCGTCATGCCGGGCATCCTCGCATCGCGGGGTGCCCGGGCGCCAACGCGCCGGGACATCCGGCCGGCACGGCCCATCGCGGCCGCGCCGGCTGATTCCACCCGTTGCCAGTCGGGGCTGGCCGCCTTCACGGCGGGACCCCGGAAGTGGCCCCGATCTCGGGCCACCGCGCTGGTGTCAGCGGGAGCCAGCGGCTCCCTGGAGGACACGCAGGCCGGGCTTGCTGCTCCGCTGCGCCCCGCTCCGCTGCGCCGGAACCGCGATCTGGGCGGCCCGCTCGCTGTTGGCGCGCAGGACGATCGTGGCCATCTCCTGGCGGGCGGACGGCGACAGGTCGGGGTCGGCGAACAGCAGTGCGATCTCACGGCGCTGGGCACGCAGGGCACGCTGGGTACGGAACGCGGCGAACGCCTCCCGCAGCGAGGAAGCGGAATTCTGGTGGGCGCTCATAAGAAACTCCTTCAGTCACAACCGGGGAGGACGGGCCACTGTCATCTCCCACCGTCATTCTGCACCCGGAAGGACCACTACGGGGTGACCGGACAACGTGATGTGGACTGCAGTCCGGCGCATTCGTCGACCTATATGAGCTGGCCCACAGTAATGGCGCTCACAATCCCGCCTGAACGGTAACCGCGGTCACACGATGTTCCCTCGCTATTGCCGTTCCACGTAGCGGCCGTCACATTCCCATGGCCGCGGCCGATGCCGCATCCCTCCCACCACCCCGCATGCCCCGGCGCACCAGCCACCACCAGATGCCCATGTGACGCACAGCACCCACCGTCGCACCCCGCCGTCCATCCTCCGCCGTACGCCGCACGCGAAATCGGGTGCGTCGGCGATATGTCCGAAGAACGGTCGGGCACCCGAGGAACAGCCGGGTTCCGTCAGAATGTCACCGGAAGGCTTTGCAGACCGTATACGACGGTGTCGGCCCGGAAAACCACGTCCTCGAAGGGTATGGCGAGCGCGAGGTCGGGGAAACGGCGCAACAACGCCGGCAGGCCGATGCGCAGCTCCATCCGGGCCAGCGGCGCACCGAGGCAGTGGTGGCGACCGAAACCAAAGGCGACATGACCGATGGCTCCCCGGGTGATGTCGAGGCGGTCGGGATCGTCGATGAAGGCCGGGTCCCGGTTGGCCGCGGCCAGCGAAACCACGAGGGGGTCTTCGGGCGCCACCTCCCGTCCGCCGAACGTCGCACCCGCGTCGCGAGCGATACGCGGGACGGCGGCGTGCACGATCGACAGCCAGCGCAGCAGTTCCTCCACCGCGGGCAGGGTCATCGCGGGATCGTCACGCACGGCGGCGAGCTGCTCGGGGTGGCGCAGCAGCGCCAGCGTGCCGAGGGCGAACATGTTCGCGGTCGTCTCGTGCCCGGCGATCAGCAGCAGGTTCGCGGCTCCGACCAGTTCGGCGGTGCTCAGCTCGTCGCCATGTTCACGGACCAGCATGCTCAGGGTGTCCTCCCCCGGCTCACGGCGAGCCCGCTCGACCAGGGTGGCCATGTAGGCCCGGCTCTCGGCCAGCACCGCGAACCGCTCGTCGACGGGCAGGGTCACATCGGTCTGACGGGCGGCGCGCTGGTGGAAGGCGTCCCGGTCGGCGTAGGGCACGCCGAGCAGCTCGCAGATCACCAGGGACGGCACCGCGAGCGCGAAGGTGGGCACCAGATCCACGGGACTCCCGGCCCGCTCGACGTCGTCGAGGGCATCCTCGATGATCTCGGTGACCCGCGCCTGGAGCCGCCGCATCCGGGCGCCGGTGAACTCCGGGGTGAGCATGCGGCGCAACCGGGTGTGGTCGGGTGGATTGAGGACGAGCAGGTTGCCGACCCGAAGGTCAGCCAGGGTGGCCACATGCGGGCCACCGGCGGCGGTGGCATCGGTGGCACTGGCGGGGGACACGAGGAAACCACCGGGGAAGCTGCCGAACCGGTCGGCGTCTCCAAGGATGGCCCGGACCTCGTCGTAGCGGGTCACGATCCGCGCGTTCAGCCCGAAGGGGGTGGTCACCGGAAGCAGCCGCCCCTCCCGTTGAGCTTCGAGGAGCTCCTGACCGGGCCCGAACAGCGTCCGCCGCATGTACTCGGGGGTCGTCCACACATCCGTCATGATCCATCCAAATAGTCACGGAGGGCATGTACTCTGTCGACGTTTAGTCAGCGTAGCATCGACGGCGGCGCCTCGATCACTCCCGCCGTCCAACCCCCGCGGCTCGACCTGGTACGCCTTCCATGAGCATCCGTGGACAGCGGGCCAGCCCGACCCGGCGAAGCACGGCGACACGGTGCGAGGACGGCACGGCGCGAGGACGGCACGGCGGCCCGCCCCTCCCCCGCCGACGGCAGCCGGGGAAGACACCGGCCGCTCGACCAGAAAGTGCGCGATTCCGGGAACTGTCGTCACACTCGGCTGGCCGGGGGTATACCCGCACCAGAGACGGACACGGGACCGGAACGAAGCCGGCGCGATAATGCCATGATATCCATCAGGGCAACATCCGCGGACAACGGCAGCAGGCACCGCCAGCTGCCCCGACGACCGCGGGCTAGACTTCCTGAAAGCCAATATAAAAGACTTTGAAAGCGGCGAGAAAATAGCAGAGGTGTGGCCGAGTTGTCAATAGAGGATCTGGATTCCGAGCAGGCCTACGTCTCGGCTCTCTACGATCGGCTTGACGCTCTGCGTCGGCGTGCCTCGACGCGGCTGCGTGGGGTTCTGCTGCGCTCCGAGAGCCTGCCGCGGGCCCGGTTCGAGCGTGAGGTCGCCAGTGCCGACTGCGCCGCCACCCTGGCGCGGCTGCGGGCCGCCGAGATCGGCCTGTGCTTTGGCCGGCTGGATTTCGACGGCGGCGAACGCCGCTATGTCGGCCGGATGGGCATCTTCGACGACGATGCCGACTACGAGCCGCTCCTGATCGACTGGCGGACTCCGGCGGCCCGGCCGTTCTACGCGGCGACCGGGGCCGAGCGCCTTGGCGTGCGCCGACGCCGGCACATCGCCACCCGGCAGCGCGCGGTGACCGGTGTGGAGGACGACATCTTCGAGATGGCCGACTCCCCTGGTCCGGACGCACCTGGTCCGGACGCACCTGGTTCCCACGTCGGCGCCGACGGCGACTCCCCCGATCGGGCCGCCCCGCTGACCGGCGAGCCGGGGCTGTTCGCCACCCTCAACGCCGCCCGCACCGGCCGCATGAGTGACATCGTCGCGACCATCCAGGCCGAGCAGGATCGCATCATCCGGTCGGATCAGCGGGGTGTCCTGGTCGTGCAGGGCGGGCCGGGGACGGGGAAGACCGCCGTGGCCCTGCACCGGGCCGCCTATCTGCTCTACACCCACCGGGAGAAGCTGGCCCGCAGTGGGGTGCTCGTGCTCGGGCCGCATCCGGCGTTCCTGCGTTACATCGAGAACGTGCTGCCTTCCCTCGGGGAGACCAGCGTGGTCAGCGCGACGGTCGACGCGCTCTATCCGGGGGTGGCGGCGCGCCGCCTGGAGGATGCGGCCACCGCCGAGCTCAAGGGACGGGCCGCGCTCGCCGAGATCCTCGCCGCGACCGTGCGCCACCGCCAGCGGCTGCCGCAGGGTCACACCCTGGAGATCCACACCGAGGAGCGGCTGCTCCTGCTCGAACGGTCCACCTGCGAACGCGCCCGGGCGCTCGCCCGGGAGTCCGGTGAGCTGCACAACGACGCCCGACCACTGTTCGTGCGAGCGGTGATCGAGGCGCTGGCCCGTCAGGTCGCGGACGGCTACGCCGCCGAGACGATCACCGCGGCGGTGCTGGAGGCCGACCCGGAGGCGCTCGACCTGCTCGCCCCCGCCGGGTCGGGTGGTTCGAGCCTGCTCGACGACGAGGACCTCGCCCAGTTGCGCCGTGAGCTGCGCGGCGATCCGGCCGTGCGGACCGTCCTCGACGAACTGTGGCCGGCGCTGACCCCCGAGCAGCTCGTCGCCGAGCTGTTCGCCGACCCGGGCACGCTCGCCGCGGTCGCACCGCAGCTGTCCGCCCAGCAGCGTCAGTTGTTGCACCGGCCCCTGGCCGAGGACGACGCCGACGGCAACGACTGGCTACGCGAGCTGCGCGCCGTGACCGACGGTGACGCTGGCAGCGGCGGCGGGGCCGACCTCGAGCCCGACAACGACCGGGACGCGGACGGCCAGGCCGGCGGCGAGGACTCGGGCGTGCCCGCGCGGCCGAGGCCGGTCGGTGGGTGGAGCGCGGCGGACATCCCGCTGCTGGACGAGGCCGCCGAGCTGATCGGCGACGACGACCAGGCGGCGAAGGCGGCCGCGTTGCGCGAACGCGTGGCCCGGGTCGCCTACGCCCAGGGTGTGCTCGACATCCTCTCCCGGGACATCGAGGACGACCCGGAGATCATGATGGCCGTCGACCTGATCGACGCCGGCCGACTCGCCGAGCGGCACGAGGACGCCGATCCGCGCACGATCGCGCAGCGGGCACTCGCCGATCGGACCTGGGTGTTCGGGCATGTGGTCGTCGACGAGGCGCAGGAGCTGTCCGAGATGGCGTGGCGGATGGTGATGCGCCGCTGTCCGACCCGCTCGATGACGATCGTCGGTGACGTCGCGCAGACCAGCGACCCGGCTGGCACCACGTCCTGGGACCGGGTTCTGGCGCCCTACCCGGCGGCGGGCACGCCCGCCCGCTGGGAGACCCTGACGGTGAACTACCGGACGCCGGCGGAGATCATGGCGGTGGCCGTGGACGTGCTGGCGACCCTGTCTCCCCCGCAGGAACCACCGCGCTCGGTGCGTACGGTCGGGCATCACCCGTGGCGGCTGCGCGTCGCCGACGAGGATCTCGGCCCGCAGGTGGCCCGATCCGTCGTCCGCGAGCTGGAACGTCTGGCCCTCCGCACCCGGGACGTCGCCCCGACAGCCCCCGACGCCGCGTCCGCGTCCGCGTCGAAGGCCGGTGGGGCTGGCGCGTCGGCATCCGGCGGGACGGGTGGAGCGGGTGGGGCTGGCGGGGCGGGGCGGGTGGCGGTGCTGGTGCCGACGTCGAGGCTGGCGGAGGTGACCGCCGCGGTCCGCACGGTCGTGCCCGAGGTGGATGCCGGGCCGCGGGCGAGGCTGACCGCCGCGGTCGTGGTGCTCGGGGTGCGGGAGGCCAAGGGGCTGGAGTTCGACACGGTCCTGGTGGTCGACCCGGACGCGGTGCTCGCCGAGTCGCCACGCGGTGCCCATGACCTGTATGTCGCGCTCACCCGGGCGACCCACCACCTCGGTGTGCTGCACACCGGCGACATCCCGCCGATGCTCGCCCGACTCGTCCCCAGAGCGGGGTGACGGGACGGGCGAGGGCGGGATGGACCCGTTGCCCGCGGTGGGCCTGGACCAGGGCCTAGCCCAGGGCCTGCAGCCGGGGCGGGGTCAGCGGGGTGTGCGCGTCCGCCGGGTCGACGAACCGGCCGCTGACCTGGTCGAGCACGGAGATGCGGGCATCGGCGATGTCGAAGTACATGCCGACCAGGCGTAGCGAGCCGGCTTCCAGGGCGCGGCGCACGGTCGGCTGCTCGCGCAGGTTCTCCAGCTGCTGGGCGACGTTGGCCCGGCCGAGCCGTTCGACGGGCGCCAGGTGTTCGGTGCCGGGCGGCGGGGTGCGTGTCAGCGACGCCGCGGCGTGCGCCAGCCAGCCGGCGAGCGCGGAGTCGAGCGGACCGGACCCGGCCAGCAGCGCCTTCATCGCGCCGCAGGACGAGTGCCCGCACACGACGATCGCCGGTACCTGCAGTACCTCCACGGCGTAGTCCACCGCCGCGGTGACGGACAGTTCGGTGGAGAACGGCACGCTGGGCGGTGGCCCGGTCGCGGCGCCGATGCCCACCCCGGCGGCCATGCCGCGCCCACGGGCCATGCCCGTCCCGTGCCCGGCGGGCCGTCCGATGATGAGCTGCGAGGCTGCGCCGGACGACGCGGCCGCGCTGCGCGGCACGATGTTGCCGACGTTGCGCACCGTGAACAGGTCACCTGGGCCGCTGCTGGTGAGAATGTTCGGCACGATCCGCGAGTCGGCACAGGTCAGGAACAGCGCGCCGGGCTGTTGCGCGGCAGCGAGACCGTCGAAGGTGTCCCGCAGCAGGGGGGCCGCCCGGCGGTGGAACTCCCGAACCCCGACCATGATCGTCCCGACGTGGTCGAGTTCGGCCTGCGCCTGGGCACCGGAGGGCACCTGGTCCTCGGCGGGCGGCGCGCCGGTCGTGCCCGCGGCGGCTCCCGCCGCGTCGGTCTCCGACGTGGTCCGGGTACCGGTCAGGCTGGTGGACGAGGCGGTGGTCACCGACCCGGCCGACGTACCGCTCGCCGCCGGGACGTCCGCGGTGGAGGAGCTGTTCTGGGCGGAGGGGGCGTCCTGGGTGGAGGGGCTGTCCTGCCACTGTGACCAGGGGGCGAACCAGCGGGGCAGGTGGGGGACGACCGAACGACGGCGCTGGCTCAGGTCGGCGCGACCCAGCCAGACCCGACCGATCTCGTCGATCTGGACGGAGCCACCGGATGCCTCGTGGTTGGCGCACCAGCCGCGAAGGTGGTCGTAGACGGCGTGGTCAAGGTAGTCGACGATGAGCTCGATCGACACCGGGGCACCGGCGGGAATCCGGGCGAGGACCCGGGCAAGGCGTGGCAGCGCGAGGAAGCTGAGCGTCCCCTCGACCTCCACCTGCCACAGCTCACCGTCACGGCGCAGGTGCACGCTGGACCACAGCACCCGGCGCAGCACCAGCACGAGCGCGGTGAGCAGACCGAGACCCACCCCCTTGAGCAGGTCCAGGCCGACGACACCGGCCAGGGTCACCGCGTAGACCGGCAGTTCCCCGTGGCGGCGGACGTGGCGCAGGTGGGAGATGTTGACCAGCCGCATGCCGACGACCACCAGCAGCCCGGCGAGAGCCGCCAGCGGAATCCACTCGACGGCGAAACCGAGGAACAGCGCGAAGCCGAGCATCCAGACGCCGTGCAGGATCGCCGAGGAGCGGGTGCGGGCACCGGCGGCGACGTTCGTCGAGCTGCGCACGATGACGCCGGTGACCGGCAGACCACCGATGACACCGGAGAGCAGGTTGGCCGAACCCTGGCCGATGAGTTCGCGATCAAGGTTGACCCGGGGGCCGCGCCAGCCGCGGGAGGTGGCCAGCTGATCCACGGCCACCGCGGACAGCAACGACTCGACGCTGGCCACGATCGCGACGGTGACGATCCCCAGGATCACCCCGGACCAGTCGTGATCGGGCAGCTCGGGCAGGGCGACCGCGTCGAACAGCGAGGCGGGAAGGTCGACGCGGGGCACGTCGAAGCCGGCGATCCCGGCGAAGGCGGTACCCACGACGACCGCGACCAGGTAGGCGGGCATCCGCCGCAGGGCGCCGGGCACCGCCTCCGGCAGCCGTGGCCAGAGCAGGATCACGGCGATGGTCACCAGGCCGACCACGGTCGCGCCACTGTGCGGATCGAGGATCGCCCGCGGGATGTCCTTGATGTTCTCCCAGGCATGGCTCTCGGCCGTCCCGCCGAGCACCACGTGGATCTGGCCGAGCACGATCGTCAGACCGATACCGCCGAGCATGCCGTGCACGATCGCGGGCGACACGGCCAGGGATGCTCGCGCGACCCGGCCGAGGCCGAGCAGAATCTGCAGCAGGCCCGCGGCGGCCGTGATCAGGCAGGTGGTCCGCCAGCCGTAGCTGTTGATCAGGTTGGCGACGATGACGGTCAGACCCGCGGCCGGGCCGCTGACCTGCAACGGGGCACCGCCAAGCGCACCGGCGACGATGCCGCCGACCACCGCGGCCAGCAGGCCGGCGGCCACGGGTGCGCCCGAGGCCACCGCGATGCCGAGGGAAAGTGGCAGCGCGACGACGAACACGACCAGCGAAGCCTGAAGGTCAGGGCGCCAGGACGCGCGTACGCCCGGCGGCGAGTGGTTCTGCCGCGACGGGTTCGACGCGGGCAGGGGTTTCCCGGGCGGCGTCGCCGGTGGGATGGGTGAACTCACGTCATCTCCTCGCGATCGGGGCTCAAGGAAGCGAATCGGTGGGATGGCCTGGAACGGCGCCGATCAGGCGGTCATGGTCTGATCACACGGTGGCACCGCTGATCGACCGCTGGTCGCCCGCCTCGTCTCCACCTTTCCGCCACCTGCGGTGACGGATGTCGCACCCTGTTGAACGAACCGATCGGCCAACAAGTTTCGATGCGTGAGGACTAATGGTCGCCGCGTAATCATTCGACCGCATCGGCCAGCTTCGTCCCAGGACCCATCCGGCCGAAAATACCGGACAAAAACGACTATAAACGCAGAAACCATCGCCTCCCTGGTGTGGGCCGATGGACCCGTGTGCGCGCGGCCGCCCTGACGGTTCCGTCGGAGCCGGGTCGTACCGTCCACGAAGGTGCGGGATAGCCCGATGTTCCGCATATCCTGATGCCCGTCCTACTTTGCGTAGCATCACGATCGCCCAGCCACGATCCCGCAGCCCCGACTCCGCGGCCACGACCACTCGGCCACGTTCGCGTGGTCAGCCGGCGCGGAGCCCCTCTGCCTCGGGGGAGACGCACTGTCCCGCATGCATCGGCGCGCCCGACCGGCGTCGCGCCGCGCGCCCGGTGGCCGCCTGGTCCTGGCACTGCTGATGGCCGGTTTCTCCCTGCTGTTGTCCGTCTGGGTGGGCAGCAACGCGCCGGGGTTCGGACCGGACGAACCGGCCAACTTCATCAAGGAGGTCGGCGCCGGCACCGGCCAGTGGACGGGCGTCGCGGGCCGACTGGCGCATCCGGCGTTCGGCGACCAGCCCGGTGCGCCGGAGCGCATCGACTGGATCAACCGCAACAGTCGGGTGTTCGAGCTACCGGCCGGCGTCGACCCGGGCGCCGCCCACTTCTCCTGCGACCTGTTCCACAACGACCGTTCCGTCCGCTGCCTGGACCGGCCGCCCACCCGGGCGCCGGCCACCCGGGCGTTGAGCTACGTCGGCACCTACGAGCCGTATGTGTATGCCGTCCCCGGGGCGGCGATGGCGCGCACCCACACCGCGCGGGCCGCGCTCTACACCGGACGGGCGGTGACGGCCGCCCTCGTCGCCCTGCTGCTCGCGGTCGCGCTCGGCGCCGCCTGGGACCGCCGGGCCGGGCCGGTGTCGCTGTCCGGCGTGCTGCTGGCCGCGTCCCCGATGGTGCTGTTCCTCGGCTCGGTGCTCGGCACGAACGGCCTCGAGATCGCCGGCACGCTCGCTCTGTGTTCCCTTGCGCTGCGGATGGGTCGGGCGGGCGCCGCGCCCCTGTGGACGTGGCCGGCGGCGGGTCTCGTCGGGGCGCTGGTGGCGCTGTCGCGGCCCACCGGCCCCGCCTGGGTGCTGCTCGCGGCCGTGGTCGGCGGTGTGCTCGCCGCCGGCCGCCCCCAGCACCGGGCGGGCCGGGAGGGCAGGGAGGGCCGGGAGGGCCGGCACGCCCGACCCGCGGTGGGCTGGGCGGCGGCCTGGCCGGTGCTCTGGCGCTCGCTCGCGCTCGCGCCGGCGGCCGTGGGCATCGTGGCGACGCTGCTGTGGGAACGCGCCGTGCAGCCGCATCCGGGCATCCACCGTCCGGTGGTCATCGAAGGACTGCACCGGCTCGGTTTCGACGCCCAGGCCTGGGTGCGCCAGTGGGTGGGGGTGTTCGGCTGGGCGAGCCTGCCGATGCCGGACTTCGCCTACTGGATGTGGTGGGTCGGCGCGCTCGTCCTCGTCGGGCTGGCCGTCGCGCTCGGGTCGCGGCGGACCCGGGTCGGGCTGGCGCTGGTCCTGGTGGGCGCGGCGGCGGTGGCCGTCGGCCTGGACGTGCTCGTCCTGCGCCAGACCCGTTTCCCGGTGTACGGGCGCTATCTGCTGCCGCTGGCGCTGCTGGTGCCGCTGGTCGCCGGGGAGATCGTCACCCGCCACGCCGACCGGCTGGCGCCCTGGGCCCGCCAGAGCCTGCGGATCACGGTGCCCTCGCTGGTCACCGCGGTGCACCTGGTGGCGCTGTGGGCCAATGGACGTCGCTATGCCGTCAGTGTCAACGGCCCACGGTGGTACGTCGACTCCGCCCAGTGGACGCCGCCAGGTGGCTGGTCACTGTGGGGCGCGCTGGCCGGCGCCGGCGCCGCCTGCATCCTCGGTGCCGTCCTGGCCGGTTCCCTGACCGGGCGGTCACCCACACCTCATCCACCGGACGGAGCCGCGCGCGTCAGCGGACCTGTTCGGTAGGCCGGATCAGCAGTTCGTTGATGGCCACCCGGCGTGGCCGGGTCACGATGTAGGCGACGCCGTCCGCGATGTCCTCGGCCACCAGACTCTCCACCCCGGCGAACGCCGAGCGGGCGTACTCACGGATCTCGGGACGCAGGTGGTCGGTGAGTTCGGTGGTGACCGCGCCCGGCTCGACGACACTGACCCGCACGTGCCGGGCGGTGATCTCCTGGCGCAACGCCTCGGTGAACGCGTTCACGCCGAACTTGGTCAGGTTGTAGATGCCGCTCATCGACATCGCCCGCCGGCCCGCGACCGAGCTGATGTTGACCAGGTCCGCGACCTCCCGGGGGCCCGTCTCGGCCGCGGCGACCAGATGCGGCAACGCCGCGTGCGAGACGTACAGCAACCCCTGCAGGTTCAGGGAGATCATCCGGTCCCACTCGCTGGTGGGCGCGTCGAGGATAGGCCCGAGCAGCATCACCCCCGCGTTGTTGACGACCGTGTCAAGCCGGCCGAGTTCGGCCACGGCCCGTTCGACCGCGCCGATCGCCTCCTCCTGCTCGGTGAGGTCGGCGGCGAGCGCGATCGCCCGCCCGCCGTCCGCCTCGATCTCGCCGACAAGCCGCTCAAGCCGGTCCTTACGCCGGGCGACCAGCGCGACGGCCGCCCCCTGCCGTGCCAGTTCCCGCCCGGTCGCGGCTCCGATACCGCTGCTCGCGCCGGTCACCAACGCCACGGTCCCGCTCAGCGTCCCCGCCGAGCCGGTTCCCGTCGCATTGCTCCCCACCGTGCTGGCCCCCACCGTGTTGGCCCGAGCCGGATGTGCCTCTGTCATGGTGCGCCCTTTCGCTGTAACGAGAGATCGGACGGCGACGGGCCCACTCGTCCGCCCTGTCCGCTCGCCGCACGCTATGACTTCGAGCGCACCCGAGGTCAAAGAAGATCGTGCTCCAACGACGCGGCCGCGTTCGCGGTGCCCGGCCCTATGCCGCACCGGTTCCGTCGTCCACGGCTGCCCCGTCGGCCGAGCCCTGCCATTCACGCAGGTTCTGCACGACCTCTTCGTAGAAACGCTCGAGCGTTTCTACGACGGAGGTCACGAAGGTTCCCTTGCCCACGCCTCGTTTGGTTCCCAGCGGCGCGCTCAGCGAGCCCCGGAAAGCCCGGATGTCACGCGCCGAGTCGGAGATCATGATTTCGGGTTTCTGTCGCACGAGCGCCAGCAGTTCCGCGCGTACCGCATCCCGCGCGCCAGTTTCGAAGGACTCGAGCCGAAGGTTGCCGTTGGCCTCGCCCAGTTGCCTCAGGATCCAACGGACCCTTGTCATCGGACGGCCCTGCCGGGGAGCCTCGACGGTGACCGAACACACCACCCGTCCAGCCCGTAGATCAGCGCTGACCACCAACGGCGCCACCGCACCGGGAATCCGCAGGGTCGCCGACAGGGTCCCGGTTCGACACAGCTCGTCGGCCAGGGCCTGACGGCGGCTCAGCGCGTCCGAGCGGCGGCCGGACTGGGGCATCGCCTCCACCCCGAGCAGACCACCGAGGTGCAGGCACAGGAAGTGCGCCAGCTGATCGAACCGGCCGGCCACCGCGGACAGCCCGCGGTCGGAGGGACGAAGGGTGCCCGCCGCGACGCTGTCCCGCACCGTCACCCAGGTGGGGCCCATGTCCTCGAAGGTCTGGGCGCCGGAACGTCCGTGCTCGAGATAGCGCAGGAACTCGGCGAGGATGTACCCCTGGGTTCGGTCGGCCACCATGTCGTTCTCCAGCAGGAGCTGGCAGCGAAACCGGATGTCAGCCCAGGAGAGATGGTGCACCGCCACCTTTTTGGTCCGGCGGCCGTCGATACCGACCGGGTGCCGCTCGTCCGCGGTGGTGATCAGGTTGGATATCGTGATCACGGCATCGAACTGCTGGTCGCGTGCGATGTCGAGGTAGGCGCCGACCTGCTCGGCCGTAAGCTCACCCGAACCCGTCTTCACCTCGACCAGCGCGGTCCAGGTCCGCTGCCCCCGCGTGACCCGGATCAGGCCGTCCGGAATGTAGGGACGTTCCTCGAGATTGAACGGGACCTCGAGGAACGTTTCGATCTGGCCGGCCGGCGCGCCGAACCGGGTCGTCAGGGAACGACCGAACTCGCGTACCGCGCCAAGGGTGGCCAGCAGCGCGGAGGTCGCCCGACGTTCCTGTTCGGCGGCCCCGCCGATACCCGCGACCGGGAAGAGCCGGGCGGCCTGCCACTGCGATTCCGTCTCCACCGCCAGGGCACGCCGCCCCCTCGACGCGGACAGGCGCCGCGCCGCCACCCGCTTTCTGGTGGTGACCGCGTGTGCGCGTCGGACGCCCGTGGCCTGACGGCCCGACCCGGCCGTCCCGGATGCCGCGCCCACACCGTCCGCCGCGCCGGCTCCGCTCCTGGCCGCGGGCGATGCCACCGTCGGCCCGGACGTCTCCGCGGTCGTACCCCGCGGATCCCGCGGATCGGTGCCACCCGTCAGGTCGCCCGCCACGACGGACCCGGCGGGTGTTGTCCCACCGGCACTGTTCGCGTTCGCATCGACCGGACCCGGGCGACCCGCCCCGGTGTCCGTGGTCTCGCCGATGGTGGCGTCATCGTCGAGACCCGCGGCGGGATCCGTGTCGTCCGCGTCGACCTCGACGCCGTATTCGGTGACGAGGGTCCCGAGCCCGCTGTCGTAGCCCTGGCCCACAGCCCGGAACTTCCACTGACCGGCGCGGCGATAGACCTCCCCGAGAACGAAGGCCGTCTCCTGTTGTGTCGCGGCGACGTCAAACCGCAGCAGTTCGACCGCGTCCGATCCCCGGAGCAGGCGAAGACCCAGGTACTTCAGGTCCGCCAACGAACCCAGATCGCCATCCAGGCTCGCCGCCAGCAGGACTCGTTCGACACTGTCCGGAACATCGTCCATATCGAGATCAATGATGTCCGTGTACACGACGGACTCATCGTCGGGCGTACGCGTCTTACCCCGTAGGCGAACCGCGCCGCCGGCACCCGACGGCTGGTTGTAGAAGATCAGATCATCGTTGGAACGCACCCTACCGTCATCGCCGAGAAGCAGCACACTGACATCGGCGTCAAGTGGTTGTTCCGGGCCGGCCGCCCACTCGAGGATGACCGAGATGGAACCAAGATCGTCGGCCAACGCACTGAGGACAACATTTTCCCCCTTGTGCATGGCCGCGGTTGTCGCAGCGCACATGACAGGACCATATCGCTGGTGAACAACGAGGTACCGGCCGCCAACCGGCGGTGATCCGCCGGGACGGTGGCGTCAGCGGGTGCGGCGGGCCTCGATGAGAAAGCGGGTGGCGCGGGCGGTGAACGGGCCAGTGTCACGGATCTGGCGGTGCAGGTCGACGAGGCGCTCGCGGTAACGGTCGACGGTGAAGCCGGGCACGATCCAGATCACCATGCGCAGGAAGTAGATGACGGCGCCGACGTCGCGGAACTCGGTGTGCAGGGTCTCGGCGCGCAGGTCGACGACGTCGAGCCCGCTGGCCCGCGCGGCGGCGCGCGCCGCGGCGGGATCGCGCCGGTGACGCACCCGCGCCGGCTGCGGGCCGAGGAAGAACTCGGTCAGCTCGGCCACGCTGGCCGGCCCGACCTGCTGGGACAGGTAGCTTCCGCCTGGTCGCAGCACCCGGGCGATGTCCGGCCAGCAGGTGGCCACGGGATGCCGACTCACCACGAGGTCGAAGGTGGCATCGGCGAACGGCAGGCCGCGGTCCCCATCCGCCGCCACCACGGCGACCCCACGCGGACGGAGCAGCGCGGCGGCGCGGGCGATGTTCGGCGGCCAGGACTCCACCGCCGCCGTGCGCCGGGCGAGTCGCGGCACGGACGCGAGGACTTCTCCCCCGCCGGTCTGCACGTCGAGCGCCGTGTCGGCCTGAGCCATCCGCTGCCCCAGCAACCGGGCGTAGCCCCAGGACGGTCGTTGCTCGCTCGCCCGACCCTCCAGCCAGGAGAAGTCCCAGCCCTGCACCGGGGCGGCCGCCGCCTGCGTCACCAGGTCGTCGAACCCGGTCTCCCGCGGTGCGGCTCCCGCGCGCCCATCGATCGCCACCGCTTCATCGTCCCAGCGCCGCCCTCCCCCGCCCACCGAATTTCCGTGCGCCCGCAAGGCCCACGCGGCGGCGCACCCACACCGCGGGACGTGCGCGCCCGCGGCGGTTTCCCACCGCGTGGGACGGACGCGGTCGTTCAGGTGCCGCGTAGGGCGGCGATCACCGGGGCGAAGGACTCCAGGGCTGGCTGCAGGATGGTGATGTAGGTGATGCCGAACCGGTCGCGCAGCTGCCGTATCTGCGCGGTGATCTGCTCGACGCTGCCGACCAGCAGGGTCGGGACGGTGGCGCGCTCGGCGGCGCTCAGGTGCGGCATGCGCCCGGCCCGCGCGGCCAGGGCCGCCTCCCGGTCGTCGGTGATCTGCACGTCCTGCACCAGCAGGTTGCGTTCGATCACACCGGCCCGCGCCCCGGCGGCCCGCTCGAAGAAGGCGACCCGTTCGGCGAACCCGTCCGCGGTCAGAATCCGGAAGGCGCTCGGATCGTCCGGGGCCGGCGCCGCGCCGGTGAAGGCCACGATGTCGGCGCGCTCGCCGGCGAGTGTGAGCAACCGGTTGCCGTTGCCACCGATCAGCAGCGGCACCCGCGGCTGCGTCGGGCGCGGCGCGACCCCGGGGTCGGCCAGCCGGGCGTAGACAGTGTCGACAACGGCCACGAGACGGTCCAGCCGGTCGCGGGCGGTGCCGTACGCGAGCCCCGCGGTTTCGAACTCCTCGGCCACATAGCCCGCGCCGATGCCGAGCTCGAACCGCCCACCGGTCAGCACATCCGTGGACGCGACCTCCCGGGCCAGCAGCGCGGGGTTGTGAAACGCCGCGTTCAGAACGAAGGTGCCCAGCCGCAGATCCGCGGTGGCACCCGCGGCGACCAGCGTGGGAAACGGCGCCGGAAAGCCCAGATGGTCGGGTACGAGCAGAACGTCGTAGTCGAGCTCGGCGACCCGCCGAGCCAGTGCCGCCACCTCGAGCGGCCCCGTGAGCTCCATGACGTTCAACCCGAACCGGAACGGCCGCTCGCTCATCCAACCTCCTCGGGTTGTCCTCCTCGGATCGTCCTCCTCGGATTATCTGATCTTGATCCTACCGATCGGCTGTGACACTTCCGGACGGCCGTGGCGTCCAGCCACGGTGTTGGATGGCAGTGTGCCCGCACGCAGCCATACCCTCCCGCCGACATGGGCGGGGCCGTCTGCCCGGGCCGTCCGACCTGCACGAACGCCGGAGGTAGCCCCACTCGCCCGGGCGGCGGGCGAGCGCCGAGAAGCGCGTGGTCCGCGCGGGACGTGGGGTCGCCGAAAAGCATCGGGCCCGCGGGCGGTGGCCGCGGCGGTCGCCGTCGCGGCGATCCCGATCGGACTGGCCGAGATGCTGCACTGGCGGGCGTCCCGGCGGTTGTACGGGGAGCACGCCCGCCTCCGGCGCGGGGAGCGTGGGGCGCAGGTCGTGCTGGTGCTGGGCTTTCCGGCGACACGGCACGGTGAGCTGCATCCGTTGCAGCGATGGCGTACCGAGATGGGGGTCCGATCGCTGCGCGCGGGCGCGGACAGTCGACTGATCTTCAGCGGCGGTGGACCGCCGGGCATACCCACCGAGGCCGAGACGATGGCGGCGTACGCGCGTGACGTCCTCGGGGTGCCCGCGGCTCAGATCCTGGTGGAGACGGCGGCGACCAGCACCTGGGAGAACGTCGGCTTCTCGGTGCCGTGGCTGGAGTCGGCGCGCACCATCGCGATCGTCTCGGACCCGCTGCACGCCGCCCGTGGACGTCGCTACCTGCACCGGCAGCGTCCCGACCTCGCCGCCCGGCTGGTCCCGGCGGACGACTACCGGCCGTTCGAACGGCTGCGGCTGAAGGTGCCGACCGCGGTCTACGCCGTGACCCGTCCTGCGATGCGTCGTCTGCGGGCCCGGCTCTCGGGGACGCCCCTCGCCGCGCGGGAGGTCGCCGGCGGCACCGCCGCCGTTGCCGGGCAGGAGGGAAAACCGATCGCGGCGGCCGAGCCCGGTTCGTAGAGTTACCCCATGGCGTCACCGCAGGACTCCGCCCGTCTCGACACGTGGATCTGGTGCGTGCGGCTGACGAAGACCCGCTCGCAGGCCACCATCGCCTGCCGGGCCGGGCACGTGAAACTCAACGGTGAGCGGGCGAAGCCCGCCCACCTGGTGCACCCCGGGGACGAGATCCGCGTGCGGCTGGCCGGCCGGGAACGCGTCGTCGTCATCACCCGGGTGCTGCGCCAGCGGGTCGGCCCGCCCGTCGCCGCCGAGTGCTACACCGACCACAGCCCGCCCGTCGTACGGGACGCGACGGCCCCGGTCGCCCTGCGCGACCGGGGCGCCGGCCGTCCCACCAAACGGGACCGCCGCGCATGGGAACGTCTACATGGCACCGGCACCGGCGCACCACCTCGCTGATCCCGCACTCACCCTCGGCGGGGCGAGGTCATCTGTCGACGCCCACGGTGGGGACGCTGACCTCCGGCACGCCAGCGGACGAGACACCGGCGGCGCCGCGGACGAGATGCTGGGCGGCGCGGACCAGGCGGGCGTCGCTGACGGAGTCGTCGTCGTGGCGCAGCGGGCGGACGAAGGCGTGCAGGGCGGTGAAGAAGAGCAGCGCGGTGGCCTCGACGTCGTCGACGCGGTAGGCACCGGCGGCGACGCCGGCGTGCAGCAGGCCGCCGATCACCTCGACCAGGTGCTGGTGGGCGGCCTTGTGGCCGGAGGAGCCAGGGCCGCGTGGGTCGGCGATCTCGCCGGGCAGGTGCTGGAACAACGATCCGCCGTGGGTGGATCCGCCGGTGAAGTGCTCGAAGCAGACCAGGACCATCGCGTCGAGTTTGCCGGGCCAGTCGGCGCGGGCGGCGGCCGCGGCGCTGACGCGGGCGGCGAACTCGCGGGAGGCCTTCTCCTGCAGGGCGAACACGAGCCCTTCCTTGGAAGGGAAGTACTGGTAGAACAGCCCCTTCGACACGCCGGCACTGCGGGTGATGTCATCGAGCGTGGTGGCGCTGTAGCCCTTGGTCGCGAACAGCTCCGAGCCCGCGGCCATCAGCTGCGACCTGCGTTCGTCGGCCGACCGGTACCTGGACACGCCACCTCCCAGAACGTTGAACCTACCGCCCGGGAACCTGCGACGAACCCGGATGGGACACGACTCGTGGACGCCGCCCCAGGCCGCACGACCGCGCCGGGCACCCTCGAGTCGTCCACATCCTAACGCCATCGACTGACCGTCAGTCAGTGCATTGACCGACGGTCAGTCGATCCCTACGCTGGTTCCGACACCGCCCGCCACGGCACCGGCCAGACCACGGCATCAGCCAGACCACGGCATCGGCGAGAACGCGGGTGCCGGCCAGGCACGGCGACGGACAACAGCGAAACCGGGGAGATCCATGGAACGGAAATGGTGGACGCTGCTCGTCGTCTGCAGCGCCACGTTCATGTTGCTGCTGGACGTGACGATCGTGATCGTCGCCCTGCCGGAGATCCAGACCGGACTGCATGCCGGTTTCGCGGATGTGCAGTGGGTCATCGATGCCTACGCGCTGACCCTGGCGTCGCTGTTGTTGACCGCAGGTTCACTCGCAGACCTGTATGGACGGCGGCTGCTGTTCACCGTCGGATTCGGTATCTTCACCCTTGGGTCACTGCTGTGCGGGGTGTCCCAGTCGGCGCTGATGCTGATTGTCTCCCGGGGAGTGCAGGGTGTCGGTGGCGCGATTCTGTTCGCCACGTCGCTGGCCCTGCTGGCACATAGTTTCCGAGGCCGCGACCGGGGGGTGGCGTTCGGCATCTGGGGAGCGGTCACCGGTATCGCGACCTCGCTGGGGCCGATCCTCGGTGGGCTGATCATCACGGGTATCAGCTGGCGGGGCATCTTCCTGGTGAACGTGCCGATCGGCGTCGCCGCGATCGCGTTGACGCTGCGGAAGGTGGAGGAGTCCCGTCCGCCGGTGGCCCATCGGCCGGACTGGGCCGGATTCGCCACACTCACCGCGGGCCTGGTGGGGCTGGTCTACGGGCTCATCCGCGCCGGCGAGGCCGGGTGGACGGAGACGGCGGTACTGGCCTGCATCATCGGCGGGGCGGTGATGATCGTGGTGTTCGCGTTGGTGGAGAAGCGGGTTGCCCACCCGATGTTCGATCTTTCACTGCTGCGCACGCCCACGTTCCTCGGCGGATCGGTCGCGGCGATGGCGATCAACGGCTCGCTGTACGCGATGTTCGTCTACCTGGTGCTTTTCCTGCAGAACGACCTGGGCTATTCGGCGCTGGGCACCGGTCTTCGGATGCTCGTGATCAGTGTGGTGGCGCTGGTCGCCTCGACCGCCGCGGGCCGGTTGAGCGGCGTGGTGCCCACCAGGTTCCTCGTCGGCCCGGGTCTGCTGCTCACCGGCGCCGGTCTGCTGCTGATGACCGGGCTGGACGCCGGCAGCGACTGGACGCATCTCGTTCCCGGTTTCCTGGTCGCCGGATTCGGCAGTGGGATGGTGAATCCGCCGCTGGCGTCCACCGCCGTGGGAGTCGTTCCGCCGGCTCGCACGGGAATGGCGTCCGGTGCGAACACGACCTTCCGCCAGATCGGCATGGCGGTCAGTATCGCCGCCCTCGGGTCGATTTTCTCCGCGCGGCTCACCAGCGGCATCAACGACACGTTGGACACCGTCCCGGCGCTGCGCGGTCAGGGTGAGCGCATCGCCGACAGCCTGCGCCAGGGAGAGGCCGACAGCCTGTTCGCGAACACGGCCCCGAACAGCCGTGCGGCGCTGGGCAACGCGATCCATTCCGGTTTCGCCGATGCGATCAACGACCTGCTGATCGTCGCCGGCGGCATCGCGCTCGTCGGCGGGGTTCTCGCCCTGGCCCTCATCCGTCGCAAGGACTTCATCAACCAGGCACCGCCGTCCGGCCAGCCCACCGGCTCGGTTCCCACCGCGGGGCCGCAACCCGACGGACCGGCCCAGCCTGCCGTCCAGGCACAGCCAGGCGCGCGGGCACAGCCAGGCGCGCAGCCGCCGGCCGCCGCGCCGCGGCTCGGCGGCTGAGCCGCGGGTGGACGTCCCCGAAGCCGACCTGACGGCGCTCGTGGCGGCCCTGCGCGCGGCGCCGCCACGAGCCGGTCACGTGCGGGTCCTCGCCCTCGACGGACGCTCCGGCGCCGGCAAGACCACCCTCGCTGGCCGGTTGGGCCGGCTGCTGGCCGCACCGTGCGTGAGCCTCGAGGATCTCTACGGCGGCTGGGACGGCCTCGCCGCCGGCATCGAACGGCTGGTCGCTGACGTCCTCGTCCCGCTCGCCGCCGGCGGCACGCCCCGCGTCCCCCGCTACGACTGGACGGCGCGGGCCTGGCGGGAACCGCGTCCACTGTCGGTGGACGGGGGGCTGCTCGTCGTCGAGGGAGTCGGGGCCGGTGCGCGGGCGGCGGCACCGTACCTGAGCCTGCTGGTCTGGTTGGAGGCGTCTACCGCGCTGCGTCGCACCCGCGCCCTCGCCCGCGACGGGGACGTCCACGTCGGGCACTGGGACACCTGGGCCGCCCAGGAAGCCGCACTGCTCGTCCAGGACGACACCCGCTCCCGCGCCGACATCATCCTGCGTACCGACACCGACTCGCCGCACGCCGGCCTCCCTGACGCCTGACACCGACACCGGGCTCCCCGGACGTCACACGCCGGGCGCCTCGGGCCACGGGCGCGGGTACCGGATCGCCACCCCCCGCGCGGGCCAGCCCGGGCGGGGGGTCAGTCGCAAGGACCTGGGCGGGCGGGCCGTAGGTCCCTGGGCAGGGCGGCCGACCAGGCCGAGGATCGCAGAGGAGGATTACAGGGCTGCGGTGACCATGGGGCTGCGGTGACCATGGGGCTGCGGTGACCATGGTGGATGGCGGACAGGAGGCCAGGCGATGCCGACGACCGACGACTGGCCGTCGCGCCCCGCGCATCCCGACCACCGCACCGACCACGAGGTCGGCCCGCACACCACGGAGGCGGTCTCCCCACCCGCGGAGCATCCCGGCGGGCCCGGCAGGGCGGGCGGGGGCGGGGCGAAGGCGGCTCCGGGTGAGCTGATCTTTCCGGCGGTCGCCCGGCTCGAACTTGACGAACTGCTGGCCCAGCTGGTCGACCGGGCGCAGGACGTGCTGGCCACCCAGGGTCGGCTGCGCGGGCTGCTGCGGGCGAACCGCATGATCACCGCGGACCTCAGCCTCGACGTGGTGCTGCGGCGCATCGTGGAGTCCGCCTGCGAGCTCGTCGACGCCCGTTACGGGGCCCTCGGGGTGATCGCCCGCGACGGCCATCTGGAGCAGTTCATCCACGTGGGCATGGACCCGGGTGTGGTCGAGGCGATCGGGCGCACCCCCCGGGGCGACGGTGTGCTGGGGCTGCTCATCGCCGAGCCGGCGACGGTCCGTCTCGACGACATCGCCGATCATCCTGGTGCGGTGGGCTTCCCGGCGGGTCATCCGCCGATGGAGGGGTTCCTCGGCGTCCCGATCCGCGTGCGCAACGAGATCTTCGGCAATCTGTACCTGACCGAGAAACGCGGCGGGCGGGTGTTCACCACCGAGGACGAGGAGCTCGTGCAGGCCCTGGCCGCCAACGCCGGGGTGGCCATCGACAACGCCCGGCTGTTCGGCGAGACACAGCACCGCCAGCTGTGGTCGCAGGCGTCCGCGGACATCACCCGGCATCTGCTCGCCGACGGCGAGGACCCGCTGGAGCTGATCGTCGCGCGGGCGGGCGCCGTCGCCCGCGCGGACACCACCGCGCTCGCGCTGTGCGATCCGGCGGCCGGAGCGCTCACCTACGACGTCGCCGGCGGACATGACGCGGACCTGCTGCGCACCCGGCAGGTCCTGATGGACGCGTCACTGGCCGGCCAGGCGGTGCGCAACCGGGCGCCGCTGGTCGCCGCGGACGTACGCACGCTCGGCGGGTCGGAACTCGACGCCCTCGACATCGGCCCGATCATGATCGTGCCGCTGATCGCCAGCCAGGTCACGTCCGGGGCGCTGGTGCTGGGTCGCCGACGTGGCAGCGGCCTGTTCACCGACGAGGATCTGGAGCTCGCCGCCGCCTTCGCCGCCCATGTCGCGCTCGCGCTGGAGCTGGCCCGCTCCCGCGCCGCCCGCGGGCGACTGTCGTTGCTGGAGGACCGCGACCGGATCGCCCGGGACCTGCACGACCATGTGATGCAACGGCTGTTCGCGGTGGCGATGGGCCTACAGGGTCTGGCCGCGAGCGAGGAACGCTCCGAACGCGCCGAGCGGATGAACACCTACGTCGAGGATCTCGACGAGACCGTCCGGGAGATCCGCCAGACCATCTTCGAACTACGGGGACGTTCCACCCCGGCCACCGGCAGCGGCCTGCGCGCGAGGATCCTCGGCATCATCGACGACATGGCGGACGCGTTCGGCTTCACCCCCCGGCTGCATCTGGACGGCCCGGTCGACAGCGCGATCGACGCGACCGTCGGTGACCATCTGACCGCCGTGGTGCGCGAGACCCTGTCCAACGCCGCCCGGCACGCCGCCGCCCACACCGTCGAGGTGACCGTGCGGGCGGCGGACGGGCAGGTCACCGTCGATGTCGTGGACGACGGCGTCGGCCTCGGGGAGACCACCCGGCGCAGTGGCCTGGCGAACCTGCGCAGCCGGGCCGAGGGCCTCGGTGGCACGTTTCGCCTGGACTGCCCGCCCGGTGGCGGCACCCGGGTGCACTGGTCCGTGCCCACCGGCTGACCGCACCACCTGACCGCAGCGCCGCCCCAGGTGGGCACCCCCGGAGACGGTCCGAATGGCCGACTCCGGGGCGCCTGGCCGGGGTGGTTGTCAAGACCCGTCGGGGCCGGTGCATCGTGTCCGTTACGCGGAAAGAATGGCGCACCCCCAATGGGAGTCTTCCGCCCATACGTGTTACTTTCCGCACTACGTCGGACCCTGCCCGCAGGGTCCCTCGAGGAAAGGCGGGATGTGACCACACCGCAGCTGCAGCGTGACACGCGAGTACTTCCACCCCGGTTGGATCCACGGGGTTCCGGGCCGGGCCGGGCCGGTCGACCCGCCCCGGGCGGAGGGCGTCCACCCAGGCGTCGACGCGGCCTGGTGGCGGCTCTCGCGTTCCTGTCCTGCTGCGTACTGCTGGTCACCGTCGGCGGATGGGCGACCTACTCGTGGATCAACGGGAAGGTGAGCCGGATCGACCTCGGCCTGGGGTCCTCGAACGGATCGGGTGGCGTCAACAAGGCGAACTACCTGATCGTGGGCACCGACAGCCGGGAGGGCACCGGCGGCGCGTACGGCGACGTCGAGGGGCAGCGCTCCGACACGACGATCCTCGCGCACCTTGACGAGAACGGCACCACGACCATGATCTCGTTTCCGCGGGACATGTACGTCACGATTCCCGAATACACCGACTCGAACGGCAAGCACTATTCCACCCGTAAGGACAAGTTCAACTCGGCGATCTCCTCGGGTGGCCCGGCGCTGCTGGTCAAGACCGTGCAGAGCCTGACCGGCATGGAGGTCGACCACTACATCTCGATGGACCTCCAGGGATTCAAGAAGATCACCGATGCGATCGGTGGCGTCGAGGTGTGCATCAAGCCGTTCACCGGTCCGGCGCAGCGCTTCCAGGACGACAACGGCCGCTGGCGCACGAGCACGAACACCAACGACCCCATGAGCGGCTTCCGGGGCGGCCCGGGAACCGTCCAGGTCAACGGCGACCAGGCGCTGGCCTTCGTCCGCCAGCGCCATGGTCTGCCGGCCGGCGACACCGACCGCATCGCCCGTCAGCAGCAGTTCATCGGCGCCATGTTCCACAAGATCATGAGCGGTGACACGCTGACGAACCCGGTCAAGAGCCAGCGTCTGGTGTCCGCCGCCGCGGGTGCGCTCACCCTCGACGAACACACCGACCTGACCGATCTGCCGGCCCTGGCGACCCGCATCCGCGGGCTGACCAACGGCGGCATCAAGATGCAGACCGTGCCCACCCACGCGCCGACCCGGGCCGAGGGCGCCGTCGACGATCTCGGCGACATCCTGCTGCACGGCAACCGCGCCTCGGTGCAGTTCTACCGCCCGGACGACCTCGCCCGCCTCGTCAGCCCGCTGGGTGGTCATGTCGAAGGCGCCACTGTCAGCGACGATTCCGGTGCCGCCGGCCCGGCGCTCAGCCCCGGCGCCACCGCGTCACCGTCCCAGGTCCGCGTCTCGGTCTACAACGGCTCCTCGCGCGCCGGGCTCGCCGCGAAGGTCACGACCCAGCTGACCGCCAAGGGCTTCCGCGCCCGCAACGCCGGCAACGCCTCGGTGCTGACCCACGAGACGTCCCGGGTCAGCTACGGCCCCGGTCAGGAGGCCGAGGCACGCACCGTGGCCGCCGCCGTGCCGGGCGCGGGGCTGATCGCCGACTCGTCCATCACCGGTGTCCAGCTCGTCCTGGGCTCCGACTTCACCGCCGTCGTGACCCCGACCCTCACACCCGCCCCCGCCCCCGCCCCCGCGCCCGGGACCGCTGGCGGTTCCGCCGGCGCTGGTGCTGGTGCTGGTGCGACCACCGGCGCCAGCGCGGCACCGGATGGCGCCGGCGCTCCCGCCGACCCGCCGGACGCTCCGTCCTGCACCTACTGATCGCGCCCTGATCGCGGCGCCCGGGCCCGGCCGTCCGACCGGCTGGTCACCCGGTCGGCGCTCGACGTCTCAGCCCAGGCCGGCGGCCGCGGGGGGAACCTCGGAGGGGGCGAAGACCCGGCCGCGTTCGGCGGCGGTGTGCAGGGTGAGGACGCCGTCGCGCCACACCGGGCGGACGTGGTTGCGGGTGCGCAACAGGTCCGAACGTCGGGGCGCGGCCTGGCCGACCGGGGCGACCACCCGGCCGACGGCGGTCTGACCGAGCACCGTCTCGACGGACACCGTGCCGCGCAGCCGGCTGACTCCCGGGTACACCACCGCCCGGCCGCCCTGACGCTCGGTGTGGTCGGCGACGGCCTGGGCGGCGCCGTCCGCGAGGATCGGTGGGCCGATGCGCTCGGCCGCCGTGGCCACCCCCACCGGGCCGGCGATGAGGGCCTCCACCTCGACGAAGCCGGTCAGGGCCAGATCGGCCGCCGCGGCACCGAGGCCACGGCCCAGCCCCGCCGCGGCCCTTCTGGCCGCCGTCAGCTCGGCGGCGGCCAGGTCACCGGCGAGGTAGGCCACCCGGCGCCAGGACGCCCGGTCCTGCCAGTCCCGGGGCAGGGCGAACGACAGTGCGACGTGACCGGTGCCCGCCCCGACCGTGTGGGTGCAGGCGACGGTGTCGGCGGGCAGGTCCAGAGCCTCGACCAGCCGGTGCACGAGCAGGTCGGCGTCATGCAGGGTGACACAGCCGGCGTCCACGCCGACGATCAGCGGGCCCCGGGCCGGGCCGGGCGTCGCACCCGTGGCAGTCCCCGCGCCCGCGCCCGCACTCGCACTCGCACTCGCGGCTGGTCCTGGTCCGCCCATCTCGATCCCTTCACTGACGTTCTGCCGGACACGGCCATCCGGTGCGCCGAGCCGAGGGTGGCAGCGCGGCGTGAACGGCCGGTCAACATCTGCGGGCCAGCTTGCTCCAGCCACGCCTTTTATAGTCAGAATTGGCTGGTAAGAGGATCGCAGCTAGCCCTTTACGGTGATGTCTCTACCCCCGTTCGGTTACCCAACGGCTCACCCCGGCCGCCGCCGGCAACCGTCGATGTCACGGCGACGCGCGCCGGACGATCGCCTCGCCGCGGTGCCGACCCCCGCGACCGCGACTGCCTGCGCAGCGGCGCCGCGGCACCCGGGCCACCCTGCGGTGTCACCCACCTCAGGCTCGCATCCGCCGCCCGCCCCGGCCAGGAACTCGCCAGGCCAGGTCGCCATCCACATCGCCCCCTCCAGAAAGCGTCCGCCAGGCCAGCGCGGATGTCATCCTCGCAGCAAACAAAAGCACCGGAACACCACCACCGACGGGCCCGGTGGCCGCACCATCCGGCCCACTCGACCAGCGCGGGGGCTGCATTGTGCCACGTGCGGCGCGGAAAGTTCGGGGACCAGGTGGCCGTAGTCGACGGACTTCCGGCCCTTCCCGAAACCCCTCCGGTCAGGGACAATTTCGTGGGTCATTGACCGGCCGCCGCCACCAGGTGTTCTCGCCCACATTCCAGGATTTTCACCGGGATGAACCATCCCCAGGTGAGACACACTGCCGGGGCGGCCCACCATCACCTGGCCATGACCAGGTCATGGCCTTCGTGGTGGCATCGTGCTCGAACAACCAGAAAAGGATGTACGCGTGAGCGACACTGCGACACCCGACCAGCCCCTGCACGTGCAGGGTCGGGAGGCGGTCATCGCCGCCTCGGCCGACGCGGTCTGGCGGGACGGCGCACCGCCGGACTACCACCTGTCCCATCAGGACATGCCGGCGCAACGCACCTCGCAGCACGCGCCCGGTTCCCTCGCGGACATCGTCGAGCGAGTCGTCCAGGTGTTCGAGATGGAGCTGTCGCACAAGAAGAATCCCGCCGACTGGGTCAGCATGGTGGCGGACAAGGTCGTGATCAGCGTCAACGGCGGGCAGCCCGTCGGTAGCGCGGAACTGGCCGAGCGGGGCAGCTACAACGTCCTGATCGGGGAGAACCCGTACTACTCGGCCGAGCAGGAGACGTTCGAGTCGTCCCATGACGTGTTCCACGAGGCGTTCCCGGGCGGTTTCTTCTGGGAGGTGCTGGAGGTCTACTCGCCGCCGCCCACGATCACGTTCAAGTGGCGGCACTGGGGGACGTTCAGCGGGCCGTACAAGGGGGTGGAGCCGACCGGTGAGCGCATCGAGATGTTCGGCATCACCGTCGCGAAGGTGACCGACGACCTGCGAATCACCGAAACACACCACTACTACGACAACACCGACTTCCTCGGTCAGCTCGCCCGCGGCCAGCTCACACCGAACCCCCACGCGCACGGCTGACCAGCCGCTGAGCATCCGCCGACCGGCCGCTGAGTGCCCGCTGACGATCCGCTCAGCAGGTCCTGGCCGGGTGGCGGGCGCCGGGGCCGACCCGGCTCCCAGCCTGCGGCGGCCCCGGGGCTTCGCCGTCCTCGGGGGCGGGTATGCGCCCTGCCATGAGGCGCCCGAGCAGCGCCCCTGACCAGGCCAGAATCGGCGGCGGCCGGGTTCGGTGGTTCATCCGGGCACTACCGCTGCTGATGCTCGGGCTGATCTCGGGGCTGCAGCTGGCCAACCGGGAGTGGACCGTGCTGGAGCTGGCGGTTCTCGCCCCGATGCTCGCCGCCACCTTCGCCGGACCGGCGCTGACCGCGCTCTACGGCGTGCTGGCGGTGCTCGACGGGCTCCTGCTCGGCCTGCATGACGGCCTGTTCGAGCAGAACGGCGGCGGACCGCCGGCGCAGGCCGTCCGGCTCGGCGGGGTGGCCCTGGGCGGGGTGCTCGCGGTGCTGGCGAGCCGCTACAACACCCGCAGGGAGACGAAACTGGCGAACGTCAGCCGGGTCGCCGAGGTGGCCCAGCAGTCGATCCTCACCCCGCTGGCCCCGTCGGCGGGGCCGTTACGCCTCGCCGTCCGATATGCCAGCGCCACCGCCGAGGCACGCGTCGGCGGTGATCTCTACGAGGTGCTGGACACCCCGTGGGGCACCCGTCTGATCATCGGGGACGTGCGGGGCAAGGGGCTGGACGCGGTTCGGGTCGCCAGCCGGGTGCTCGGCTGCTTCCGGTTGGCCGCCCGCCAGGTGGACGACCTGTTCGACCTGCTCACCGCCCTGGACGCCGAAGCCGCCACGGTCTGCGGGCTGGACGACTTCGTCACCGCCGTCGTCGGCCAGGTCGACGACGATCGGCTCACCCTGGTCAACGCCGGCCATCCCGACCCGCTGCTGGTGCGCGCGGGCCGTGTCCGTCCGATGGAGGTCGCGATCCGCCTGCCACCGCTGGCGCTGCTGGCCGGCGCGAACAACGAGGTGACGATCATGCTGCGCCCCGGCGACCGGATGCTCTTCTACACCGACGGCGTCAGCGAGGCCCGACACCCCGCCACCGGCGAGTTCTTCCCGTTGCAGGCACAGGTGCAGGCCGCCTTCGCCGGGCGCGGCGGCCGCGATCTGGACGACTCGCTGGCCGATCTCGCCCGGCGCGTCCGCGCCTGGACGCATGACACCCTCAGCGACGATGTGGCGCTGCTGGCGGTCGAGCTCGCCCCGACTCCGCCGGGACCGCCGACGCCCCCGGGCCCGTCGGGCCCGTCGGCTCCGGCGGGACCGTTGTGACCGCTTCGGCCGCTTCGGCCGCTTCGGCCGGGTCGGTGGCGGTCCGGGCGTGCACGACGGCGGAGCGCACCTGCTTGTTCCTGGCGAGCCGTTCGTCCAGTTCACCGCGGAAGGCCTCGAGCCGCCTGATCTTGTCGCTGACCTCGCCGCGTAGCCGCTCGTAGGTCTGCTGCGCCTCGATCAGCAGCCGCATCCGGTCGCCGTCGTCGGAGGTGGCCCGGTATTCGACCCGGACCTGGACGAGCCGGTCCTCGCTGGCCAGGATCAGCCGGATCTCGTCCAGGTTGAAGCCGAGCAACGTCTGGAGTTCCCGGATGCGGCGGACCCGGTCAAGGTCCTCCTCGGCGTAGAGCCGGTTGCCCCCGGCGGTCCGTCCGGACGGGGTGATCAGGCCCATCTCCTGGTAGTAACGCAGCGCCCGGATGGACACGCCGAGCTCCTGGGCGGCCTGCCCGATCCCGCGCAGATCCCGCCCCGGTCCGGACGGCGTGGTCGCCGCCGCTGACCGGGCCGGCGTTGAGGTTGTCGCGTCCGGCGCCGTGCCTGTGTCACCCACCCGGCGATTGTTCCGCACCGCGCCGCGCGACGACGCGGTCACGGTGTCACCCGAGGGCAACGGCACGGTCTCACCGCCCGCGGGAGGTGTCGGGGGCCGTGGAGCGCAGCAGCCCGCCGGCCCCGTCCTCGAGGGAGGCGACGTCACCGACGTCGGCCAGGGCCAGCCCCACACCCTCGTGGACGACCGAACCCTCCTCGCTGGCCGAACCCTCCTGGCTGGCCGAACCGCCCGCGGCGGAGCGTCGTGCGGTGTCGGGGCCACGCAGCCAGGACAGGGCGGCGGCGAGCAGGCAGATCGCGGCGGCGAAGCCGAAGGCCAGGTGCAGGCCGTCGCCGAACGGGCCGGCGATGAGGTTGGGGAAGAAGGTGTGGCCGGTGAGGAAGTCCGCCCTGTCCGGGGGCAGGGAGTTCAGGACGTCCGGGCCGAGCACCTGCCGGGTGGGGTTGAAGCCGAGGAAGGCGGCGAACAGGCTGCCGATCGGCGGCAGGTCCGCGGCCTGGTGCGCCGCGGTGGGGTCGACGCCCTGGCCGACCAGCCCGGAGAACATCGACCCGGGTAGCGAGGACGCCAGCCCCAGCGCGATGATCGTGAAGAACACGCCGATCGACAGGACGCTGGCGGCGTTCTGGAAGGTGTTCAGCATGCCGGCGCCGGCGCCACGCCCGTCCGCGGGCAGCGAACCCATCACGGCGCTGGTGTTCGGCGCGGCGAACAGGCCCATCGTGAGGCCCATCAGCAGCAGAACCGCGGCGAACGCGACATAGTTGAAGTCGATCGGCAGCACGTCGAACAGCAGGAACGCGGCGGCCATCAGGACGAGCCCCAGGGTGGCGAACGGGCGGGCACCGAAACGGTCGGAGAGGCGTCCGGCCAGCGGCCCGGCGAGCAGGAAACCGACCGTCAGCGGAATCATGTAGATGCCGGCCCACAGCGGGGTCCGCTCGAAGCTGTAACCGTGCAGCGGCAGCCAGATCCCCTGCAGCCAGATGATCAGCATGAACTGCAGACCACCGCGGGCGAGCGAACTGAGCAGTCCGGTGAGACTGCCCATCAGGAAGCCACGGCGGCGGAACAGGTCCAGTCGGAACATCGGGTCCGGCGAGCGCAGTTCGATGAACACGAAGCCGACCAGCACCGCGAGCCCACCGAACATGCAGATCAGCACGAACGGCTTCGTCCAGCCCATCGTGTGCCCGCCGTAGGGCTGCAGGCCGTAGATGATGCCGGTGAGGATCGCGATCAGACCCACGGCGAAGGTGATGTTGCCGGCCCAGTCGATACGGGCGGGATGGCGTTCTCCGTTGTCCTTGAGCTTCAGGTAGGCCCAGACCGTCCCGAACACCCCGAACGGCACCGACACCAGGAACACCAGGTGCCATTCCACCGGGGCGAGCAGACCGCCGATGAGCAGCCCGAGGAAGGACCCGCCGATCGCCGCGACACCGTTGATACCGAGCGCGAGACCGCGTTCGTTCTCCGGGAAGGCGTCGGTGATGATCGCGCTCGAGTTGGCGTAGAGGAACGCGCCGCCCACACCCTGCCCGACCCGCATGATGATGATCCACAGGGCGGCGGTGGTGCCGTGCATCCACGTCACCGCCAGCAGGATCGAGAACACCGTGAAGATCGCGAAGCCGAGGTTGTACATCCGGACCCGGCCGTACATGTCGCCGACCCGCCCGAGACTGACCACCAGCACCGCGGTGACCAGCAGGAATCCCATCAGGATCCACAGGAAGTAGGACGTGTTCCCCGGCGCCAACGGGTCGATCCTGATCCCCCGGAAGATGTCCGGCAGCGCGATGAGCAGGATCGACGAGTTGATCGTCGCCATCAGGATGCCGACTGTCGTGTTCGACAGCGCGATCCACTTGTAGTTGCCGCTGCCGCTCGCCGCGGCGGAGTCGGGAGTCGTCACGGCACGGACGCTAGCCCCTCCATCTCACGTCAGCGGTAGATGTGACGGAATTCATCGCACCCGATCGCCGTGTGCTGACATCTTTGGGTGGTTCCGCCACCTTCATCCGGGATGTCATGACAACTGTCATGGTCAACCGGTGACGGTCATGACTGGGGCGAAGCATCACCGCCGAGGAAGATCGTGGTCATGACCAGTGACCCTTACGCGGTGGGCGGGCCGTCCGGCGTGGTGGCGTCGAGTGTGGCGCTGCGTGGCGTGCGCAAGCGGTACGGCGGCGTCCAGGCCGTCGACGGCGTGGACCTCACCATCGCCGCCGGTGAGATCGTGGCGCTGCTCGGGCCCAACGGCGCCGGCAAGTCCACCACGATCGACATGCTGCTGGGCCTGACCCGCCCGGACGACGGTGAGGTGCGGCTGTTCGACCGAAGCCCCCGCCAGGCCTGCGTCGCCGGCAGGGTCGGCGCGATGCTGCAGAACGGCGGCCTGCTCCCGGAGATCACCGTCGGCCGGATGCTCGCGTCGGTGCGCGACCTGTACCCGAACGCCCTGACCGTGGACGACGTGCTGGCCCGCGCCGGCGTGACCGACCTCGCCGGCGCCCGCACCGACCGGCTCTCCGGCGGGCAGCGCCAGCGGATCCGCTTCGCCCTCGCCCTGCTGCCCGACCCCGACCTCATCGTCCTGGACGAACCGACGGCCGCCATGGACGTGGAGAGCCGCCGCGCCTTCTGGTCGTCGATGCGCGCCTGGGCCGCCACCGGACGCACCGTCCTGTTCGCCACGCACTACCTCGAGGAGGCCGACGACTTCGCCGACCGCATCGTCCTGCTGCGCCGCGGCCGGGTCATCGCGGACGGCCCCACCACCGAGGTGAAGGCCCTCGTCGGTGGACGCGGCATCCGCGCGACCCTGCCCGGCCTGGACGCCGCCGCGCTGTCGGCGCTCGCCGCCCTGCCCGGTGTCGCCCGGGTCGAGCACCGCGGCGAATCGATCGCCCTGACCTGCCCCGACAGCGACAGCGCCCTGCGCGCCCTGCTCACCGCCTTTCCCACCGCCCGCGACCTCGAAGTGGTCGGCGCCGGCCTCGAGGACGCCTTCGTCGCCCTCACCACCGACCTCCCCACCGACATCCCCACCCCCGCTGACCCCGAGGGCCGCACATCCCGCACTGACCGCGCAGCCGCCGCGGGCCCCGCGGACCGGACGGAGGCATACCGATGACCGCCGGTGAGATGTACGGCCAGGCCCAGGCGGACGAGCCGGATGTGGCGTGGAGCGCCACGGCGCCGGCGCTGACCACCTATCTGCGCTACGTCCGCACGGAGGTGCGGCGGGCGTGGCGCAACCCGCGGGTGCTCATCTTCATGCTGGTGCTGCCGATCATCCTGTTCGCGGCGTTCAGCTCGTCCAGCGGTGATGATCGGCTCGGTGGACTCACCGTCGCGCCCTACATCATGATCAGCATGGCGTCCTTCGGGGCGATGAACGCGGTGCTCGGGACGGCCGGGCGGATCTCGCTGGAACGGTCGATCGGGTGGAACCGGCAGCTGCGGCTCACCGCACTGTCCGGCCCGCAGTACGTGCTCGGCAAGCTCGGGGTCGGGTTCAGCCTCGCGGTGCTGCCGATCGTGGCGGTCTACGTCGCGGGCGCGTCGATGCGGGGCGTCCACCTGTCGGTCGGGACCTACGTCGGTGCGGGCGTGTCGATCCTGCTCGGCCTGGTGCCCCTGGGTGCCTTCGCGATCTGGCTGGGCTATCTCGTCCGGCCGGAGAACATGCAGGCCATCATCGGTGGACTGTTCAGTCTGCTGGCCCTGGCCGGCGGGATCTGGGTGCCAGTGGAGAACTTCCCCGACTGGCTGGCCGATATCGTGAAACTGCTGCCGATGTTCTGGTCGGCGCAGGCCGGCCGGGCGGTGCTCGAGGGCGGCTGGGTCGGCGCACGCGGCCTGATCACCCTGGTGGTGTGGACGCTGCTGCTCGGCGCCGCCGCCGGGCGGGCCTACCTGCGCGACCAGCTGCGCACCTGATGCCACCCCGAGCCACCGGCGGCGCGCCCGGCAGATCCGACGCGCCGGGCACGTCCGGCACATCTGGTGGGCTCGGCACATCCGGCGGGCTCGGTGGGCTTGGCGCGCGCGGCGGGGAGGCGGCGATGACGATGGGTGACGGGCTGCGCCGCTGGCTGTTCTCGCCCGTGCCGGTGCCCCGCCCGGGCGAGCGCGGGATGGGTGCCTGGCGCTGGCGGCGGGTCGGCGGCGTCTTCCTCATCTACCTCGGTTACGCCGTCAGCGACATGACCACGCTGCACGACGACGCCGCCACCGTCGTCTTCGGCTGCGTCGTGCTGACCGGATTCAGCGCCGTCTACCTGTGGGCGCTGCCGCTGGCCGTCTTCGAGGGCCGCCGGGGCTACCGTTACCCGCTGATCCTCGGGATGACCGCCTGCATCGCCGTCTACCTGCCGATCGTCGGTGGCGGCGGCCTGGTCATGACCGTCTACCTCGCCGTCGCGCTCACCCTGCTGCTGCGTCCGGTCGTGTCCATCCCGCTGGTGGTCGCGATCGCCGCCGTCGACACCTGGCTGCCCGCGCACATCGCCTGGTGGCAGGTCACCGGCCCGCAGTGGTCGACGTCCACACCGGTGCTGTTCGCCGCGATCGCCATGCACGGCCTCCGCGCCGGCACCCGTAACCAGGCCGAACTGCGCCGCGCCAACCAGGAGATCGAACGCCTCGCCAAGGAGCAGGAACGCCTGCGGATCGCCCGTGACCTGCACGACCTGCTCGGCCATGCGCTCACCACCATCACGGTCAAGGCCGAACTCGCCTCGAAGCTCGCCGCCCGCGACCCCACCCGCGCCGCCGACGAGATGGCCCAGGTCGCCACCCTCGGCCGCCAGGCCCTCGCCGACGTGCGCGCCACCGTCGCCGGCTACCGCGAGGTCAGCCTCGTCACCGAACTCGCCGCCGCCCGCCAGGTGCTCGCCGCCGCCGGCATCCGCGCCCAGCTCCCCGCCTCCGGTGACGAGGTCCCCGGCCAGCTGCGGGAACTGTTCGGCTGGGTGGTCCGCGAAGGTGTCACCAACGCGGTCCGCCACTCCGGCGCCGACCACCTGCGGGTCACCCTGGGCCCCTGCTCCATCGAGATCGCCGACGACGGCCGCGGCCGATCCCACGGCCCACCCACGTCCCGCGGGACGCCCACGTCCGGTGGGATCGTTCGCGCGGGTACGGGGCTCGCGGGCCTGACCGAACGGGTCCGGGCCGCCGGCGGGCAGCTGCGGGCAGGGCCTGCGCATCCGGGCGAACCGCGGCCCGGCTTCCGGCTGCGCGTCGACGTCGACACCATGGACGTCGACACCGTGGACGTCGACACCATGGACGTCGACACCGTGGACGTCGACACCATGGACGTCGACACCGTGGACGTCGACACCATGGTGGTCGACGCCATGGACGTCGGCGCCGCGATGGTCGGCCCTGTCGCGGGCCAGCCCGTCCACGTCCAGCCCGTCGAGCTCCAGCTCGAGGATGTGGTCACGAGTCGTCAGGAGCGGGGGAACCCGGGATGATCAAGGTGTTGCTGGCGGATGACCAGCATCTCGTGCGGGGAGCGCTCGCGGCGTTGCTGGCGCTCGAGGAGGACATCGAGGTCGTCGGCCAGGTCGGCCGCGGCGACGAGGTGGTAGCGCAGGTCACAGCGCTGCATCCGGATGTCGTCCTGATGGACGTCGAGATGCCCGGCATCGACGGCCTCGCCGCCGCCGCGGCCGTGCGCGCCACCGCGCCCCACACCCAGGTGCTCGTGGTGACCACCTTCGGCCGCACCGGCTACCTGCGCCGCGCCATGGAGGCCGGCGCGCTCGGCTTCGTGGTCAAGGACGCGCCGGCGGAGGCCCTCGCCGACGCCATCCGCCGGGTCGCCCGCGGCGAACGCGTCGTCGACCCGACCCTGGCCGCCGCCACCCTCGCCGGCGGTGCCAGTCCCCTGACCGGACGTGAACGTGACGTCCTGGTCGCCGCCCGCGACGGCGCCACGGTCGCCGACATCGCCGGACGCCTCTTCCTCTCCGAGGGCACCGTGCGCAACTACCTCTCCGCCGTGATCGCGAAGACCAGCACCCGCAACCGCATGGAGGCCCTGCGCACCGCCGAAGAGGCCGGCTGGCTCTGACCCCTCCCCCACCGACGACCACCAGGCGCCGCGACAGGCTGGGTGCGGGGGCGCCAGGGGGTGTCCGGGAGGCGACGGACGATTGCCACGGCGAAGGGTGGGCATGATCCTCGGACTTCTGACCCGCGTCGAGCGGACGATCACGAGGGGGCGCCATGTTGCTCGCCGAGGAACTGTTGCTGCTGGCACTTGACCCGGAGCGCGGCACGGCGGTGAACAGTTCCCGCTCGCCGCTGAACGTCGCGCTCGGCGGTGCGCTGGTCGCGGAACTCGGGTTGGACGGGCTCGTCGTCGAGGACGGGCGGCGCCTCGCCCCGGCGGGTCCCGCGCCGAGCCATCCGCTGCTCGCGGACGCGCATTCCCTGCTCGGCACGCTGCGTGGCCGCCGCGCCGCCGACCAGCTGCGTCGGATGGACAAGGGGCTCGGCGGGGCGTGGTCGCGGGTGGTCGACGGACTGGTGGAGGAAGGGGTGCTGGGACGGCGACGGGACCGGGTGCTGCTGGTACCGGTCACGCGCCATCCGGTGCTGTATCCCAAGGCCCGGGACGAGGTCGTCGAGCGGATGCGGGCGGCGGCGGCCAGCGACTGGCCGCTCGACCCGCGCACGGCGACGGTGCTCGCGCTGTCGGGGCCATCCCGGCTGTTGGAGGTGGTCGCGCCGGCGCGTGCCGACCGCAGGCAGGCCAAGGAGCGGATCAGAACGGCGACGGACCAGACGCCGATCGCGCCCATCGTGCGCAAGGTCATCCAGGAGGCCCAGCAGGCGGCGGCCCCCGGCGCCCCCCCCCCCGCCCCCCCCCCCCCCCCCCGGAGCCACCTCCGGCTGAGACCACGACCCGAGACCACGGTCGTGCTACATCGAGGCGCGCAGGTCGTCGGCGACACACCACGATGATCCCCTAGGGTGACGGGCTGAGTACTGCACGAAACAGCCCTCGACGGGGAGACGCCGGATGATGTCCGCACGCGATTCAATGGCCACGAAGCGCCATCCCGATGGTCGGGTGCGGGAGCCGCAGGCCGGTGTCCGAGGTGGGGCGCTGGCCGCCCGGATCGCCGCCGCCGCCGTCCTCGGCGCCCAGATCGTCGCGTTCCTGCTGGTCGGAACGTATGCCCGCCGCGATCCGCAGCTGTGGGGGCTGCCGTTCTTCTACTGGTACACGCTGCTGTGGCTACCCGTGGGCGCGATCACCATGGCGGCCTGCGTCTGGCTGCTGGGACGCTTCCCCGCCCACCCCGACCAGGGGGCGGCCCAGGCCACCAGGCCCGGCCGGCCCGGGCCGGCCCGTCGGCTGGGCGAACATCCCCACCACGACCGGGCCGTGCTCGCCGAGCAGCGCGGGCGGGACGCCGCGGACGGACAGGACCGGTGAGCGCCCTCGAAGCGGGATCGGCGCCGGCCGTGGCCACGGCGACGAAGGTGATGGCAGCGGCCGTGGCCGCGGCGGACGCGCAGCCGGGGGCGACGTTTCACGGGGAGCAGTTCGCCGTGTTCGCGGTGTTGTTCGCCGTGGTCGTGGTGCTCGGCTTCTGGGCGTCACGGTGGCGGCGCGGTGGGAAGGAACTCAACAGCCTGGACGAGTGGGGGCTGGGCGGACGGCGGTTCGGCGGGTTCGTCGCGTGGTTCCTGATCGGCGGGGACGTGTTCACCGCGTACACGTTCGTGGCGGTGCCAGGGGCGATGTACGCGTCGGGGGCGGTGTCCGGGTGGTATGCCGTCGCCTTCACCACGATGATCTGGCCGATCTTCTTCGTGGTCATGCCACGCCTGTGGGACGTCTCGCGCCGCCATGGCTATGTGACGCCGGCGGATCTCGTCCGTGGCCGGTACGGCTCGCAGACCCTGGCGCTCGCGGTCGCCGTCACCGGGGTGGTCGCGACCATGCCGTACATCGCGTTGCAGCTGGTCGGGATGCAGGCGGTGCTCGAGGTGATGGGGGTCGGGGCGGGGGCGACCAGCGGGTTCGTCCGGGACCTGCCGGTGATCGTCGCGTTCGGTGTGCTGGCCGTGTGCACCTACACGGCGGGGCTGCGGGCACCGGCGCTGCTCGCGTTCGTCAAGGATTTCCTGATCTATCTGGTGGTGGCGGTGGCCATCGTGGTGCTCCCCCACCGCTTCGGCGGATTCGGGCACATCTTCGACGCGGCCCAGCACAAGTTCGACACGGCGAACGCGGCCGCCGTCGCCGCCGGACGCAAGCCGAGCGCCACCCTCATCCCGGGTTCGAAGGACCTGCTCGCCTATGCCACGCTCGCCCTCGGTTCGGCGATGGCGCTGTTCCTCTACCCGCATTCGATCACCGGGGTGCTGTCGACCCGCTCCCGGAACGTGATTCGGCGCAACGCCGTCGTCCTGCCGCTGTACGCGGTGCTGCTGGCTTTCATCGCACTGCTCGGATATGTCGCGATCGCCGCCGGGGTGCACACCACGAACCCGAGGCTCGCGATTCCGCTGCTGTTCGACCACGAGTTCCCCGCCTGGTTCGCCGGGGTGGCGTTCGCGGCGATCGCCGTCGGCGCGCTCGTACCGGCGGCCATCATGTCGATCGCCGCGGCGAACCTGTTCACCCGCACCATCTACGTCGGGTATCTGCGCCGGGAGGCGTCCGCCGCCGAACAGACCCGGGTGTCGAAGGTCGCCTCGCTGCTGGTGAAGTTCGGCGCGCTGGTGTTCGTCCTTGGCCTTGACACCCAGAACTCGATCAACCTGCAACTCCTCGGCGGCGTGTGGATGCTGCAGACCTTCCCCGCCGTCGTCCTCGGCCTGTGGCGCCCCCGCCTGCACCGCTACGCGCTGCTCACCGGCTGGGCGGTTGGCATGACCTACGGCACCGTGCAGGCCTACCACCAGCACAGCCTGGTCGCGAAGCACTTCGGCGGCGCGCTGGCCGTGGTCCCGGGCCTGGGCCGCACCGGCTACATCGCCCTGACCGCCTTCACCCTCAACCTGGCCATCGCCATCGCCGGCACCCTGCTGCTCCGCGCCCTGCGCGTCCCCAACGGCCAGGACCTCACCTTGGCCCCCACCCCCACCGTGGACGACCATCCCACGCGCCCCGGCACCCTGGTGGGCGCCCAGGCGTCGCCGCGGACCGCCGCCCCGCTCCCAGCCGCCATTCCCACCACCCGGCCCGGCCAGCCCACGACCGTCATCCGCCCCGCCAGCACCCCGCCTTCCGCCGCGGGCACCACCCACCACACCGGCGACCGAGAGCAACCCGACCAGTAGCCCGCCACCCAGACCAGCGTGGCCTGCGCCATCCCACCCTTCAGAGCCCACGCCCGGCCGATCCGACCCGTGGATGGTGGCTGTCCGCGACCGGATGGGCGCCGCGCACACTGGAGGTGAGGGCCGGCCCGCTGGCTGGCGCGCACAGGGGGAGGACGGGCATGGCCGCGGTGGAGGACAGGAGCGCATCCGACGGCCTGGCACTCGACGATCGGCTGGTCGGGGACGCGCAGGCGATGGCGGACGACCTCGTGGGGCTGCGTCGACGGCTGCACCGGGAGCCGGAGATCGGGCTGGCGCTGCCCCGCACGCAGGAGAAGGTGCTCGCCGCACTCGACGGGCTGCCTCTGGAGATCACCCTCGGTCGGGATCTGACCTCGGTGACCGCCGTCCTGCGCGGCGGCGCGCTCGCCCCGGACGAGGCGCCGGTGGTGTTGCTGCGTGGCGACATGGATGCGCTGCCGGTGCAGGAGGGGACGGGGCTCGCGGGGGCGTCCGGTGTGGCGGGGGTGATGCATGCCTGCGGGCATGATCTGCACACGGCGATGCTGGTGGGGGCGGCCCGGTTGCTGTGTGCGCACCGGGAGCGACTCGCCGGCGATGTGGTGCTCATGTTCCAGCCGGGCGAGGAGGGCTGGGAGGGCGCGCAGCACATGATCGACGAGGGTGTGCTGGTGGCGGCGGGACGGCCGGTGACGGCGGCGTACGCGCTGCACGTGTTCTCCGGGGTGCTGCCGGCTGGCAGCTTCGGGGCGCGGGCGGGGGCGATCACGTCCGCGTCGGCGATGCTGCGGGTGCAGGTGCGGGGGCAGGGTGGGCACGGGTCGATGCCGCATCTGGCCGCCGATCCGGTGACGGCGGCGGCCGAGATGGTGCTCGGGCTGCAGACGATGGTGACCCGGCAGTTCGACGTGTTCGACCCGGTGGTGATCACCGTGGGGGTGCTGCGGGCGGGGACGCGGCGCACGGTCATCCCGGACGAGGCGATGTTCGAGGCGACGGTGCGGACGTTCACCCCGGCGACCGCCGACCGGGTGGAGGTCTGCGCGCGGCGGCTGCTGGCCGGGATCGCCGCGGCGCACGGCGTCGAGGTGGACGTGGCGTTCGTGCCCGAACGGCCGGCGACGGTCAACGATCCGGTGCGGGCGGCCCTGGCCGCGCGGGCGGTCACGGAGACGTTCGGCGCCCAGCGTTACGTGGAGCTGGCCCATCCGCTGGCCTGCTCGGAGGACTTCTCCCGGGTCCTCGCGCACGTGCCGGGCAGTCTGATCGCCCTGGGCGCCACCCCGCCCGGTGTCGATCCGCGCACGGCGCCGATGAACCACAGCCCCCGCGCACAGTTCGACGAGGCTGTCCTGCCCGACGGCGCCGCGCTGTACGCGGAACTCGCCCTGCGCACCCTCGGCGCCACCGCCACCAGTGCCGCCAGCAGCGGCAACGGCATTGTGGGCACCGGCGGCTGACCTGGGAACGGCTCGGACGGCGCGCCGGTACACCCGGAAAAGGGCTGCGGCCATGCCATCATGAGACGGTCGCCGCTCTTGCTGTACGGGCCGGCGAAAAACCGTTGACAGCCGACCACCGACGAATAAGGAAGACAGATTGAACGATCAGGTGATCTCCCTGGTCCGGGACTATCTGGTCGCCTATCCCAGGGAGGCCGAGACGCTGGCCCCGCTGCTCGAGCTAGCGGCCACCGATGTGCCCGTCACCTCCCGCGGCACCCTGCCTGGCCACGTGACCTGCGGGGCGATCGCGGTGGACATGACCTACCGGGTGCTGCAGATCCACCACCGGGTGCTGGACCGCTGGCTGTTCCCCGGCGGGCACGTCGAGGCCGAGGACGAAACCCTCGAGGCCGCGGCACTGCGGGAGCTCTCCGAGGAGACCGGTGTGCAGCCCAGCGCCGTCCGGCCACTACGCGGTCTGCCCATGGACATCGACGTGCACACAATTCCCGAGAACGCGACCCGCGCCGAACCGGAACACACCCATTACGACTTCCAGTTCGTTTTCCAGATACAGCGGTCAACCGGGCCGGGAACGGTGGACCTGCGCCTCGACGAGGTCATCGACCACCGCTGGATTCCCGTCTCCGACCTGCACCATCCCGCCAGCCGACGCATCACCGCCATGCTCGCCGGCTGAGCGCCCACCCGGCGGCCACACCACCGACCAGCCGACGCCGATACCGACCTCGGCCTACCGTGCCTCGGCGTGCGGCGCCTCGGCCCGCGCGCCTCAGCCGGTGGTGAAGGCGGTGGCGTGCTCGGCGGCCCAGTCGGCGAAGGTCAGGGACGGGCGGCCGAGGATGGCCGGCACGACATCGTGCACGGGAGCCGGGATGCCGTCGGTCGCGGCCTGGTAGCCGAGCAACGTGTCGGCGAGACCGGGCCAGGCGCCCGCGCCCATCGCGGCGAGCATCCGCTCCTTCGCCTGCGCCGGTGACTCGACCGCGAGCTGCACGGGACGACCGATGGCCACGGCGATCAGCTCGAGCTGATGCCGCCGGGTCAACGACGCGGGACCGGTCATCGCGTGGATGGCGCCGTCATGCCCGGGCGTGAGCAGCGCGGCGGCGGACACCGCGGCGATGTCACGCTCGTGGACCGGCGCCGAGTGCGACTCGGGATACGCCTCCCACACCGGCTGGTTGGCCCGGATCGCCGCCGCCCAGCCGAGCGCGTTGGTCGCGAACGTGCCGGGGCGCACGAACGTCCAGGAAAGACCGCTGGCGGCGATCGCCTCCTCCACCGCGGTGTGCCGCCGGGTCAGCACGTTCTGCTCACCACCCGGCCCGGCCGCCCGCTGCGCCGACAACGACGACAGCAGCACGATCCGCTCCACCTTCGACGCCAGCGCCGCCGCCAGGAACCCGTCGATACCGGCGGGCTCCGCGTACAGGAACACCGCACGCACACCCTCGAGCGCGGCCGGCACCGTCTCGGGTCGAGCCAGATCGAGCGGGACGACCGGCACCTCGCCGACCCCGGCCACCCGCCCCGGCTCACGACTGGCGATGCGCGGCGCCTCACCCGCGGCGACCAGTTCCCGCACCAGTGCCCGGGCCACTGCGCCGCGCCCACCCGTTACCAGAATCGTCATGGCATGCAGCCTTCCATCGACCTCTGACAGTTTTCTCCGGCCGCGGCTCTCTCCGTCCGCGGGCCGGCGCGCGACGTGACGCCCGCACGTGCCAGCGTGGCAGTTGATGTCCACTTCAGGTCAACGGACACGGACCGGCAGCCAGGACACGCCGGCCCCTGTCTGCACCCCGCTCCCACCAGCTTCCGCCGACGCGGGGGGCACCACCGGGCTGGCAACTACCTCTCATATCCGATTGAACTCTCCTTTGACGGTCATAACGGACGGACGTCCGAGAAGCCTCGGGGTCGAGGAGATGATCTGGTGGGTGTCCGCAAGGTGCGCAAGGTTGTCGATCGCGGTCGGGAGGTCGTGCAGCCGTCGGTCCGGGTGATCCGGCCGGGGCTCGCGGGCTTCCGGAAGTTCCTGATGCGCGGGAACGTCATCGACCTGGCCGTCGCGGTGATCATCGGTACGGCGTTCACCGCGGTGGTCAGGGCGATGGTCGACGATCTGCTCACGCCGCTGATCGCCGCGGTCGGTGGGAAACCGGACTTCGCCAACCTGTCGTTCACGATCCATCACAGCAGGTTCCGCTACGGACTGTTCCTCAACAGCCTGGTGACCTTCCTGTTCGTGGCCTCGACGGTGTACTTCGTCGTGGTCCTGCCGATGACCAGGGCGGCCAAGCTGCGCAGGCGCGGCAGGTCCGAGCCCGAGGCGACACCGGTGATCAGTGACGAGGCCCGGCTGCTCGCCGAGATCCGGGACCTGCTCACCACCACCGCGACCCCCCAGACCACGCGGGCCGCCCAGGTCACCCGCGTCCCCGAGCCCGCCTCGTCCATCGGATCCGGGGAGGGGCAGCGGGCACGCGGCGGAATCGGCGAGGATGGGTAGGTGTCGCATCCGTTGGACAATCCCGTTCGGGCCGCACTGCTCGGGCCGCAGGCGCATCTCGCCGAGGGTCACGGCGCGGTCCTGCGTTTCCCGCCCGACGTCTGCCCCTTCCTCGGCCTGCCGGACGAACCGGACCTCGCCGCCTGGCATGACGCCGCGCACCTGCTCGGCCCCGGCGCCCTGATCCTCTACACCCTGGACGCGACGCCACCCCCGGGCTGGGAGGTCAACGACATCGGCGCCGGGGTGCAGATGATCGACGTCTCGATGCGGGCGGCGCCCGATCCCGAGGCCGTCCGGCTCACCGCGGCCGACGTTCCCGAGATGCTCGACCTGGTGGCCCGCGCCAAGCCCGGCCCGTTCCTGCCCCGCACCATCGAGATGGGCACCTATCTGGGTATTCGCCAGGGCGGCACGCTGGTGGCGATGGCCGGTGAGCGGATGCATCCACCGGGGTGGACGGAGATCAGCGCCGTGTGCACCGATCCCGCCCAGCGGGGCCAGGGGCTCGCGGGCCGGCTGGTCCGCGCGGTCGCCGCCGGCATCCGGGCCCGCGGCGAACGTCCGTTCCTGCACACCCTGGCCGACAACACCAACGCGATCCGGCTGTACGAGCGGCTCGGTTTCGAGATCCGCCGCACCGTCGCCTTCCGCGCCGTCCGCATCCCCGTCGGCGCACCGGCGCCACGTCCCAGCGAGGCGGACGAGCCGGTCGCCTGAGCCCGGCCACGCCCGCCCGGACGGGCCGGCCAGCGCCGCCCCGCGGGTAACGCTGCCACGCGGGTGGCGCGGTGGTGGCCCACGGACGGGTCCAACCGTGCCGGACAGCCCGGGTGGTGGACGACCATCGGCCCCTGACCGGTGGGCCGGTCCCGCCTTACGGTCGAACCGGACGTCGTCGAACGGCCCCACCGCCCCACCGCCCCGCCGTCCTGGCGCGAGGCGGCGTGGCGCCGGTCGGCGTCGGGGGTGGTGCGGATGCCCACCCAGCGGACGAGGGGAACACGCGATGACATCGGCGAACGCGGGCGGACGCGGTACCACGGCGAGCAACGGCGAGATCATCACGAGTGGTCGGGACAGTACGGCCGTCACCCTCGACCATGCCGGCGGTGGGGTCCTGCCGACCTCGACCTGCCTGTGGCTGCTCTCCGGGGAGCAGGTGGGGCGGGTGGCGTTCCGCGCGAACGGCGAGATCCTCGTGCTGCCGGTCAACTACGTGCTCGACGGCGACGCGATCGCGTTCCGCACGGCGACCGGGTCGAAGCTCGCCGTGGCCCTCGACGAGGACGCGGTCGGCTTCGAGGTCGACGGGCATGACGCGGCGGCCCGCGCCGGCTGGAGCGTTCTGATCAACGGGCGTGCGGTGCAGGTCAAGGACCCCGACACCCTGGCCCGGCTCGAGGCCACCGGACTCACCCCCTGGGCGGACCGGATCGATCATCCGCACTGGGTGCGAATCCACCCCGAGACGATGACCGGACGCGTCGTCGCGCACTCCTAGCCTCCTGGGTAAAACCGCAGAAAGCGGACGATCATGGGCACTTTCGGTGGTTTGTCAGAACAGGGACGTACCCGCACCCCGTTCGCTCCCATCCGCCCGATCCGGTTCCGGATGGACGGCCGGATTCACCCATCAGAATCCGCTGACCGCTGACACCACTTCCACGCCGGGCGACGATAGCGCCCGGCCGCTCCGATCCCTCGGCGGGTATCCGCCGATGTCCGAGCCGCCCGCCGCGGCGCCGCCCGCGGTACGCGCGTCCCGGCACCGCGCTCCGCGATGCGCGCACCTCGCCCGACGGCTCCCCCGTGCCCGCCCGGGCGGCCCGGGTCACCCGCGGGACGCACCACGGCCCGCATCTCACACCCGCGCGACATCCGCGCGCCGCGACTCGTCCGCCACCACCCACGCGCCACGGACCACCCATCGAACACCATGGAACATCCACCCAACGCCACCCGCCCACCTTCCACCCGGTATGGACCCACGGTTCACCCACCGTGTCGAGGTGGGCCCCGGTCGGGTTTCCTGGCCCGCGGACGTCACCCGTGCAGACACCGCCAGGTCAGCCGCCCGCTCAGGCCGCTTCGACGAGCATGCGCGAACCGGATTTCGGAGCACGGAACGCCCACAGAAACATAACAACACAAAGGGCATTCCACGCGAATCTCCGGCCGCGAACCGACATCGTCGAACGACGGCCAGCGACCGGCCCGTACCCCTTGCCCGCGCACCACGCGGCACTTTCTCCGCATACCTCCCGGCACCTTGTGCAAAATTTTGTTCGGCCATTCACGGTGCTTCTCGCACCATGCTGTCCGCATTGCCGGTACCGACGGTTCGGCGCCGTGTTGGCCGGCCGCACCCCATCGTCGCCGGATAACCCGCTGACGGGCCTTCGCGAGTTCGGTATACCGCCGTCGGAAACGGGCCGTCCACAGCCATGGCCATACTCGGACCTGGCTGGGATCCGCACCGCCACCCGTCCCACATGGCACCGCTTCGCGCCTGACCGGCACCGCTCCCGAACGGCCGGACGCCAGCCAGGCGGCCCAGAAGCGCCAGAGCGCGCCGACTGGACCCGATGGTCAGACGTCCATGCCCACCGGGCATGGAGACCGTGACGGTACAGCCAGGGGCCCTGCTCGGGCTACGCCGTCCACCACTGGGCATCCACCGGACGGGATTCGGTCCCAGGTGAGCCCCGACCGGCGGGCGCGGGCCGCGCGCACCGTGGACGCACGCCGGATTCCCGTGCAGACGACCGGGCGTATGCCGACTGCCGAATGAATGCGCATCCGCCGTCCGCCGATACTCCCGGGCAGCGAATTACAATCCAGTTCCAGGTCACCGGCAATCCGCCGGCCGATGGTGGCGGCGTCCGGCTCGCACATCCGGGCAGGTCGAGCGGGAGTCGCCGTTGGGGGGACCATCCCACGGTTCATCGGCGGTCGGCGTCTGTTCTCGCACATCGCCGGTTCGGCCATTGACGAAACGACCGGAGCGCGGGATAACCTTTTCGATGTAGCCGACCGCGGTGGACCGGCGATGCACGCTCAACCGGAAGGAGTGGGAGTGCCAGGACGCCCACTTCTGCGGCGGGCCGGTCCAGCCGCGGTCACCCACAAAGGTGGTGTACGGCTGATCTTAAGTCCGGTCCCCGGACGAATCCGCCGGCAGGGCTACGACGGCCTGCCGGCGGCAGGCGGCCAAAGGGGCCGGGTACTCCGGAGTGGACAGGGAGAGGAGCACGATGGCCCCAGTGGTATCGGATCCAGCAGCGATTCATGCCCGCCCGCCGCGGGCGATGAGCGCCGCCGGCTTCGACCGAGCGTCGGGTCCACTGACCGCTGACGAGCTGCCGACCGACGCACGATCCCAGAAGGAGCGGGTCCGACTGGCCCAGCTCGAACTGCTCGAGCTCAGCGCCCAGCTCACCACACCGCACCTACGACGGCGGATCCTGCGCATCTACTCGCTGCTGCGCACCGAGCCGACCGCGCCGACCCCCGCCAAGCCACCGCCCTTCCGACTCACCCTGCGGGAGATGGAAGTGCTCACGCTGGTGGCGACGGGCTGTTCCAACGGCGAGGCCGCCGAGCAGCTCACCATCCAGGCCGAGACCGTGAAAACCTACATGCGCAGCATCATGCGCAAAATGGGCGTGCGCAACCGAACCGCGGCCGTGCACACCGCCCGCCAGATCGGCCTCCTCGACTGAACCACGGCTGGGTCCCTGAACCACGGCTGGGTCCCGGCCGCGCGCACGCTCCGGCACACCCTCCATGCCGGATCGTCCACCACCACGCACCCTCGCACCCGGACCGCCCGCGCACTCACCACCCCGGCCAGGCGCGGGCGCTCCGGCGCGGCGCGGGCGAGCCCTCGCCCGCTCACCCGAGTCACCCCGGCCGCGTGAGGCGGCCTCCCTGGACCAGGCGGAGCCGTCTGGTCCAGGGGGAACCCGGTCTAGTCCAGGGGGGTGAGGCCGAGGTGCTCGCGCAGGGTCGAGCCGGTGTACTCGGTGCGGAACACCCCCCACTCCTGTAGCAGCGGCACGACCGTGTCGGCGAACTCGTCCAACCCGCCGGGGGTGATGTGCGGGACGAGGATGAAGCCGTCGCTGGCATCCGACTGGACGAAATGGTTGATCGTCTGCGCGACCGTGTGCGGTGAGCCGACGAACTGCTGGCGGCCGCTGACCTCGATCACCACCTCCCGCAGCGAGAGCTTCTTGGCCTCGGCGAGTTCCCGCCAGGCCCGCACCGTCGCGACCCGGTCATCGAACATCCGCACGCTCGCCCGCCCCTTGGAGACGGTGTTCTCCCCGGGCAGCGGGTCGACCGACGGGAGCGGTCCCTCCGGGTCGAAGCTGGTCAGGTCCCGGTTCCAGAGCTGCTCGGCGTACATGATCGCGGTGGCGCCGCTGACCTGCTGGCGGCGGATCAGCGCGGCCCGCTCGCGTGCCTCGGCGTCGGTGTCGGCCAGGACGAACGTGGCCGCCGGCAGGACGACCAGATCCCGCGGCGAACGGCCGTACCTGGCCAGCCGACCCTTGATGTCGGCGTAGAACTCCTGGCCCGCCTCGAACGCGCTGTGCCGGCTGAAGATCGCGTCGGCGCTCGCGGCGGCGAACTCCCGTCCGGCGTCGGAGTCACCCGCCTGGAAGATCACCGGACGGCCCTGGGGGCTGCGCGGGACGTTGAAGTGACCCTCGATGTCGAAGAACGCGTCGTGACGCGAGAAGGCCCCCGGCCCGGGTTCGCGCAGGAACCGTCCCGCGCTGGCGTCGGCGAGCACCTCGTCGCGCCGCCAGGAGTCGAACAGTTCCAGCGCCGTGCTCAGGAAGCTGCGGGCCCGCTCGTAGCGGTCGGACTCCGCCAGGTAGCCGCCGCGGCGGAAGTTCTCACCGGTGAACGCGTCCCAGGAGGTGACGACGTTCCACGCCGCCCGTCCGGCCGACAGGTGGTCCAGGCTCGCGAACTGGCGGGCCACCTCGTACGGTTCGTTGAACGTCGAGTTGATGGTGCCGGCGAGCCCGAGATGCTCGGTGACGGCGGCGAGCGCGGCGAGCACGGTGAAGGTGTCCGGTCGGCCCATGACATCAAGGTCGTGGATGCGGCCGTTCTGCTCCCGCAGCCGCAGCCCCTCGGCGAGGAAGAAGAAGTCGAAGCGGGCCCGCTCCGCGGTACGGGCCAGGTGCACGAACGAGTCGAACTCGATCTGGCTGCCGGCGGCGGGATCGGCCCACACCGTCGTGTTGTTCACCCCGGGGAAGTGCGCCGCCAGATGGATCTGCTTGGTCGGCCGGCTCATGAGGGTCCTCCGCGGTCGGTCGTGGGTGACTACCGGACGGCCGGTCAGCCCCGGCCAGGCGGGCGGACGCGGGGTGGCGCGCCAGCCCGGAACGACCGGGCCCAGCCCGGACGGCGAGACGCCATCGTGGACGGCGTGGACCCGCGCCCCTGCGATCAGTGGCGACAGCGGCTGGTGGAGGTTCGGCAGTAGTCGATGCAACGGCGGCACGTCAGAACGGCGGAGGCGCGCACACATTCGACTCTGCGAGGCCGTCCGGATACGGTCAACCCCTCCCCCTGTGAGCTGTGCCACGGGGAAAACCCGGATGAGCATCGCTCCGCATCCCACCTGACCTGCGGTTAATTCACCCAGGCCACATCAATATGTGAGATGTGACACTTGGACTGCCGGTTGGCGGGGTGGGTGCCGCCGTGTTTCGGTTCGTGCATGCCGGCTCTGCCGCCGCTCGTCCAGCGACGCCACATCGACCTGCTCCTGGTCGCGGCCTCGCTGTGTCCCGGCGGTCACCCCGGCCACGCCGGCCGCTGAGGCCCGCGGCTTCCCCGCGCACGTCGTCCACCCGGTACGTCGTCCCACCCGGTACGTCGTCCACACCCAAAGCGGCGTGGCCGCCAGGACGCGCCTGGTTCGGGCGCCGCCGCAGCACGTCCACTCGAACGCCGCGTCGTGCCGTGCCCCGGTGTGTCCGCGGCGTGGACCCGCCTGGAGGCGAGATGACCACCAGCACCGACACCCTGCTCGACAACGCCACCCACTACGCGCAGGTCTTCACCGCCGGCGAGCTGCCGCTGCCCCCGAGGCTCGGCGTCGCCGTCGTGGCCTGCATGGACGCCCGGCTCAACGTCTACGGTCTGCTCGGCCTCCAGGAGGGGGACGCGCACGTCATCCGCAACGCCGGCGGTGCGGTCACCGACGACGAGATCCGCTCGCTGGCGATCAGCCAGCGCCTGCTCGGCACCCGCGAGATCATCCTGATCCACCACACCGACTGCGGCATGCTGACCTTCACCGACGAGCAGTTCAAGGCGCAGATCGCCGAGGACACCGGCATCCGCCCGGCCTGGTCCGTCGAGACCTTCACCAACCTCGAGGACGACGTCCGCCAGTCGATCGCGCGCATCACGGCCAGCCCCTTCATCCCGCACCGGGACAAGGTCCGCGGCTTCGTCTACTCGGTCGAGAAGGGCACCCTGACCGAGGTGCGCTGACCCCCACCCCGCGCTGCCGACGCACGTGTCAGAACCGCGGGCAGGGGCCGCGGGCAGGGCCGCGCGACATCCGTCCTCGTCGGTCATTCGATCGAGGCGCGGCGTCGCGCGGCCTATACTTGTCCAATGAGTGAGACGTCAATCTCATATTCTGAGACACAGATCTGGGATCCTTCGACCTACGACGCGCAGCGCCGTCGGCTCGTCCCGTCCTTCGACCTGCTCTACGGCACAGTCGGCGAGCTGGTCGCCCACGCCGACGAGGTCCGGGCCACCGCCGTCGGCCAGATCCCGGACCAGGCCGACGGCGCGGAACGCGAGGCGCCCGGCCCCGTGGTGCTCGATCTCGGCTGCGGCACCGGGCTGCTGGCCGCCGCTGTCCTCGAGGCCGCACCCACCGCCCGGCTGCACCTGTTCGACGGTGCCGCGCCGATGCTGGCCAGGGCGAAGGCCCGGCTGGCGGCCGACCGCGTCGTGGGAGTGACGGCGGGCGACCTCACCGGCGCCCTGCCGGCCGGTCCGTTCGACGCGGTCGTGTCAGCCCTGGCCATCCACCACCTCGACGACGGCGGCAAAGTCGACCTGTTCCGGCGGATCGCCCAGGTGCTGCGTCCGGGCGGGCTGTTCGTCAACCTCGAGCAGGTCGACGGCCCGGTGCCGGCGCTCACCCGGTTGTACGAAGGCCGCCATGAGCGGTTCGCCCGGGCCGCCGGCTCGGACGACGCCGAATGGCAGGCGGCCCTGGGCCGGATGGCCTTCGACCGGTGCGCTCCGCTGGCCGACCAGCTCACCTGGCTCGCCGACGCCGGCTTCGCCCCGGTCGACTGCGTGGTACGCGACGGCCGGTTCGCCGTCTACGCCGGCTGGCGCGCCTGAGCCGCACACCCCGCCGCGGAACTCAGGTGCGGGAAGTGATCAGGGTGCCGCGGCAAGGAGGCTCTGCGCCCCTGGTGCCACCGGCGATCGCGGTGGCACCAGGGGTTGCGGTGGCACCAGAGGTCGCGGTGGCACCGTCGATGGAGGTGGCAGCGGGGGCAGCGGACGACCGAGAGCGACGGCGACATCCCGGCGCAGGCCGGGAAGCAGGGCGAACAGGGCGTCACCGGGGCAGGCCGTCCCCATCCAGTCCCGATGCCCACTGATCGTCGGGATCTGCCGACGCGCGCCGCTGGTCGGGTTGATGTAGGTGGCCATACCGGTCGGGTCAAGCTGATGCCTGCCGGCGAGCGCGAGCAGCACCAGCGCGAGCGACCGCCGCGCCTGCGGCGTCGGCGGACGCGTACGCAGGTCACCCATCAACGCCACCCCGATGTTCCCGGCGTTGTTCCCCTGCACATGCGCGCCGGTGACCGCCCGACCATCGGCTTCGTAGACCGGGACGGTGTCGGCTCCCGACCTGCGCCCCTCGTAGACGGCACCGGCGTTGTCGATGAGCAGGTGGTACCCGATGTCGGCCCAGCCCCGGTCCTTCGTGTGCCCGCGGTAGATGGCCCGCACCGACGCGGCCGGGTCGGCGTCGTTCACCGCGATAGCCGTGTGATGAACGGTGATCACCTGTCCGGGTGCGAACTCCACCGGCCACGGCTGGCCCGTACGCCGGTTGATCCGCCACGATTCATCGGCGCCCCAGCCGGCCCGTGGGACGTAGCGCACCCCTGCCACCCCGGAGGGCACCACCGCCGCTCCAGCCACCACCGCCCCGGCCCCGGCCGCCCCCACCCCGGCCGCCTCGGCCCGGGTGGGCACCAGGCCGAACGTGGCGGCGAGCATCCCACCGGTTCCGGCACCGGCGAGACGTAGTGCGGCCCGGCGACTCAACCCAGACCGGTTCGAACTGATGGACAGATCAGCCACGATGCATCCTCCGAGCCACAGGATGGAAAGTGGGCACGCTACGTCACCGAGTCGCTCGCTTTCGGCGACGACACTCGGCAGCCATGCCTTCGCACGTCACACCTTTGCGCGGCGCCGCCCGTCGACCATGGTGACTTTCCGTGACAGCCCTGTCCGGGCATTCTCTTGCCGGGGCATGTCCGGGCCCGCGGCGGATGTCCTCTCCACACGCGGCCTGAGCGACAGTCGTGTGCTCGCGGCCGCCGCACCGCGGCCGGAGACCTTCGTGGACGGCGGGCTAGCTGTACGAGTCCGCCTCGATGATCAGGCGGGGGTCGGTGCCGGGCGACGCGGGGGCACCAGGGTGGCCGGGGGCGGCGGACCGCTCGAAGATGAAACCTCGGGCACCGGCGATCGCCGGAGGTGGCGTGGCTTCGCCATCGCCGTCTGGACGCGGGTGAAAATGCCAGGTCAGGGAGCCGTCCCGAGTGGACGGACCGCCCATCGGTGGCTGCCGGCGACGTCGCCGGTAGCTGATCTCCATCGTCGGTCGGGTACCGCCGCGCTCCCGGCGACCACCCGCCCTGGGATCGCCCACCACCACATAGCGGCCAACGGCGGAATCGCCGCGCGGCCAACGTCCGGCGTCGGTCGTCCCGACCTCGTTGTGGCCACGGACTCCGCCGGGAGCCCGACCGATTCCGGTGGCTGACCCGACACCGGGCGCACCAACCTGAGACCCGTCACCGACAGTGATACCCGCTGAGGTCGTGATACCCGCCGCGGTCGTGGGACCAGCCGAGATCGCAAGACCAGCGGACGCCACGGGAAGGGCGGACGTCACTCGACCAGCGGGCAGCGCGGGAAGCGCGACCGGCCCGGCCAAGGATGCCGCCTCGGCCGGGTGGGTGGGCCCGTCCTCGGTGTGGCTGCGGCGGCGGACGGTGTCCGCGGGCAGGCCGTAGGGGGCCCGGCGGCGCGCCTCGCCGCGGACGCGGCCGCCGACGGGGCGCGGGGCGGCGAGGCCGGGCGGGCCGGCGGGTACGGAGGCGCCGGGCATCCCGAAGGCGAAGGAGGCTCCGTGGGGGCCGGACGTCGGCGCGGGGGTGTCGTAGGGGCGTCCGCGGGGCTCGTCGGCGTTCTCACGCAGGCCGAAGCGGTCGTGCAGGCGGCGCAGGGGGGCGGGGGCCCACCAGTTGTACCTGCCGGCCAGGGCCATGAACGCCGGCACCAGGATCGCGCGCACGACGGTCACGTCCAGGGTGATGGCGATGGTGAGGCCCACCCCGACCAGTTTGATCATGCTGATGTGCGAGGTGGACAGGGCCACCATCACCACGACCAGGGCCAGCGCGACGCTGGTGATCAGTGGGCCGGTGGCACCGAGGCCGACGGCGACGGCCTCGGTGTTGTCGTCGGTGCGCTGGTACTCCTCCCGGATGCGGGCGAGCAGGAAGATCTCGTAATCCATGCTCAGCCCGAACGCGATGAAGAACATGAGTACCGGACTGGTCATCTCCAACGACCCGGACACCTGGAAGTCACCGACCAGCCAGCGCAGATGGCCGTCCTGGAAGATGAACGTCAGCAGTCCGATGGTGGCCGCCAGGTTCAGCGTGTTGAGCAGCATCGCCTTGATCGGGAGCAGCAGGCTGCCGGTGAACAGGAACAGCAGGACGAACGTCGCGACCATCACGATGGCGAACGCGGCGGGCAGGCTGCGCAGGATCGTGCGCGAGGTGTCGAGGAAATGCGGCGCGAGGCCACCCATCAGGATCGCGAAGGGGGCGGGTGTCGCCTGGATCGCGCGCACGAGCGCCCGGGCCCCGTCGGAGACCGGGGACGTGTCGGTCTGCCACACCGACAGCCACGCGCCACCGTGGATGCCGACATAGCCCACCTGGGCGGTGGGCGCCGCGGCCGTGACCATCTTGCCCTGCATGAACGCGCCGGTGACGGTGTCGATCCGGGCGACACCGGGCAGGGTGGACAGCCGCCGGGCGTAGTCGGAGAGCTTCGCCGCGTTGGCCGGGTCGCGGGCGTCCAGCCCGGGCACGACGACCGGGATCTGACAGGGCAGGCAGGCCACGAACTCGGTGCGCATCGCGTCGTTGACGACATGGGATTCGGAGGCCGCGGGCAGCACCGTGTCGTCGGCGAGGGACAGGTTCAGACCACGCAACGGCAGCGCGCACAGCAACAGGATCAGCACCGCCGCCCCACCGAAGACCACCGGTCGGGCCAGCACCCGCCGGGCCAGCGCCGTCCAGCCACGGCCGGCCCCGGACAGCTCCGCCGACCCGCTGGCGTGCCGGCCCTGGACCTGGGCCTGCGCTCGGGCCAGGCGGCGGGCCCGGCGCCGCCTGGCGAAGCCGGAGCCGGCGATCATCGCGCGGATGTCGCCGCGGTCGAGCCGGTCGCCGAGCACCATCAACGCGGCCGGCAGCACCAGCAGCGCCGCGACCTCGGAGGTGATGACGACGATGCCACCGGCGAAGGCGAACGAACGCAGGTAGTCCAGCGGGAAGGCGAGCGCGGCGGTCAGCGACAGCGCCACCGTCATCCCGGAGAAGAACACCGTGCGTCCGGCGGTCTCCAGGGTGCGCCGCAGCGCCGCGCCGGGGAACAGACCTCTGGCCTGTTCCTCTCGAAACCGTCTCAGGATGAACAGGCTGTAGTCGACGGCGAGCCCGAAGCCCAGTGCCGTCGTCAGGTTCACCGAGAACACCGAGATGTCGGTGACCGTCCCCGCCAGCCGCAGCAGGGCAAGACTGGACACCACCGCGACCACGCCGACGAGCACCGGCAGCAGCGCCGCCGCGACCGTCCCGAACGCGTAGAGCAGCACCAGGAACACCAGCGGCGCCGCCGACAGTTCGCCGCGCTCAAGGTCGGCCCGGCTGTGCTCGGTGACATCACGCATGACGGCGGGGGCACCCCCGAACCGCACCTGGACACCGGGGCCGATGTGCGCGTACCGCTTGTGCAGCGCCTCGAGGCGATCCTGGATGTGGTCCTCGGTGCCGGTGAGGCGGAACACGATCAGCGCCGACCGGCCGGCCCTGGAGCGCAGCAGTGGATTACCGGAGATCCCGTTGCCCGGCCAGTAGGAGGCGACCGAGGTGACGTCCTGCTCGGCGGCGATCTGCCCGGTGAGCTCCCGGCCGAGATGGTTCGGGGTCGGCCCGTCGATGCCCTCCTCGGCGGTGACCAGGACGCCGATGTTCGGCGGCGCGTCCGGGAACTCCTCGTCCAGCAACTGCTCGGCACGGGTGGACGGGTCGGACTTCGCGTAGAAACCGCCGGTGGCCAACTGGTGGTAGACGCCGGCGTTCCACGGCAGCAGCACCACGACCAGCAGGCAGGCGGCGGCCAGCAGCCGACCACGGTGCAGGACCGCGATGTCCGCCGCCATCGTGAACATGGAGCGCCGCCGGACCGGCACACCCGCCATCGTGGCCATGGTCGCCATGACCCGTTCCGGGGAGGTGTGGCCGCCTCGGGCCGCCCGTCCCATCCGCCCGCCACGCCCGGTCTGGCCCAGTCGCCTGACCGGCACGGTCCGTCCCGTCACCCCGGACGCCTCGATCCGCCCCGGCTGCTGTGCCCGTCCGGACGGCTGTGCCCGTCCGGACGGCTGTGCCCGTCCGGACGGTTCGGGGATGACGAGGGGCTCGGTGTGGATGGACGCGTGGTCCGGCGCCATGCCGTCCGCGACAGGCGAACGCGTCACCGGCGCGGACGCCTCCCGATCGATGGTCTCTCGATCGGCTCGGGGTTCGCGCTGCGACGCGGAATCGGCGAACAACGGCATGACGCTCCCTTCGAGCAGCCCCGCCTCCGTGGATGTCCTCGTGGGCGGTGCGGTTCAGACACCGTCGCCGATCGCTGCGCCGACGAGCAGCGCGGCGCGACATGAAACATCCCGGGTCGCATTTCGACGCTAGACCCGCACGACCAGCCCGAACCTGAAATACCCCCGTTTGAGGGAGGTAACAGGTGGGGTCCGCCGACCCGGGGCAATCAGTGTCCGGAAATCCCCCGGCAACAGGGAGGACGGCCGAGGGAGCTCAGGCCGACCGGCGTATCACTGGCGGGAGGTAATACCGGCGGGGCAATCTCGAAGGTGGTACGGCAATGCTCGGTACCCGTGCACCGCGCGGTCCGGTCGCACATGATCGGCGACACTGACGCGCGTTCCGCCCGGGATGTGGCCGGCGTTACGGTACAACCGACCTCCGAGCGGCGGTTCACCTGACCGGTTGACCACCGGGCGAAAAGCACGGTCCTGGTCGGGCCGGTTCCTACCCGGGCCAGATGTCGAAAGTCTCGACTGTAATCCGGCTCATGGCCCGGTCGAATCCTTCCGGAAACCCCGCAGGAACTTCCGGAACAGCGTCGGCGCAGGAACTTCATCGGTTCCCGCCGACGAACGGGACGTCCCCGCGCCGCCGGCGAATGCGCGCCGCGGCGTGGGGAGGACAGCGGGGTCGGTGCGGCGGAGCGGGTCGCACCGGCCCCGTGCTTGTCCACGCCGGGGGCGTAACGGCCCTGGCCGTGCGGTACCCCCGGCACTTCACTGATCTCCCGCGCGTCCGCGGGTCACCGTGTGCCGCCCGACGCCGCCATCGACGGGCCACAGTCATCGTCGCGACCGGGCCAGCTGAGCCGGACGGCGGGCACCACGGCGGGCCGGTCGGCCCGCGGCGGCACGGACACCGAGGTCATCCGAGCGGCGGGCCTGGTAGCGAGAGGGACACCAGCCTGGAACGGACACCGTGCGTAACAGCGGGCACGGAACCGGGCTGGGTCACGTACGTCCTGGGTCAGGTACCGGGTTGGGTCACGTACCGGACTGGGTCACGTACCGGACTGGGAGTTGTACGGAGGCGGGTGGCCGGCGTGACTCGAACCCGCGCGTTCGGATGTCGGAACAGCTTTGGTCCGGCACCCGAATGCGCGGGGCGCGCCCCGCCGGCTCCACACCGTTGTGTCCGCTCTCCACCAATCCGTTGATCAACCCATCGATCACGGCTGGTGACGGCCGGTCTGGCAGATCAGCCTGTCACGGCTGGCCCGCCCAGCAGCGGCCAAGCCGCTGTCAGGGCAGCATGCCCAGCTGGCGCGCGGCGTGCACGGCGGCCGTGCGGTTGCGAACACCCAGCTTGCGCATGATGCTGCGGAGATAGGCCTTCACCGTCTCCGGTGAGACCGTCAGCCGCCGGGCGGTCTCGACGTTGGACAGGCCGAGTGCCACCTGTGACAACACCTCGAGCTCACGCGGAGTGAGTGCGAGTCGACCGCCGACCTTCGTGTCCTGATCGAGCAGGCCACGCAGCAGCTCCGAGACGCCGCCGATCCGACCCCGAAGCAGCGGGTCGGCCACGTGCTCGGTGACCTCCTGTAGCTCCCGATAGGCCAGGCGCAGACTTTCCTGCGGCTGACCGGGTGAGCGCGGCAGCGGTACCGCGCCCACCGGGCGTGCGGCGGTGAGCGGACGACGCCCTGGTGGCATCGCCTGCGCCATCGCATCCCCGTGTGTGGCAGCTACACCCAGCTCACGTTCCATCAGACGAGCCGTCGCAATGGCCGCACGAACGGCGGCCTCGGTGAACGGAACCTCTGTCCGCATGGCTCCATAGAGCACGGCCACAACCGCGCCCCCCATGCTGACCGGAACCGCGAGAATTGCTCCGAACTCACTGCCCTCGAACGGAACGGCAGTCGAGCGAAGAACCCTTCTCGTCGCCGCCGGGTCGTTGATGACGACCGGGCGACTGTGTCGCACCACCTGACCGCCGATTCCCGTACCCGGTGGGACGGAGACACCGAGCAGACCGCTCGGTGCTGGCCCGTCCACGTTGGTGACGGTCAATCGGCCGGAATGCGGTGCAACTATTCCACCGAATGTGAGATGGGCTCCCGATGAAGCGCGCAGCCGGGCGAGTGCCCGCGGCAGTACCGTCTGCACGCGACTTGGGGCCGACACGTCCACTGTCACGAGCGTCCCCTTCCCCGACTTGGTTAGATCGAGCGAATCGTAGCACCCGTTTTACGTTAAGCACAGATAAGTGCACAAACGGCATGCCGGCAAAATTCGTGCGAGGGGGGTTGCCATCGAGCGCGTAACAGGCTACTCAACCAGGCATCGGGATCATCATCGGACCCCTGCGGAGCGACCCGAGGGCTCCGGCCCCGATTCCGACTCCAGCTCCAGCCCCGGCAGCGTCTCCTGCTTCGGCCGCGCCCCCGACACCGGCGGCGTCTGCCGCCGCGCTGACGCGAGCGGTGGGGACGCGAGCGGTCGCGGTCGCTGTTCGGGGTCAGGCTCGCACAGCGCCGGGGGCGCAGGCACAGCCGGGGGTTCGATCCACGGGTCAGCACGGTGTTCGACCGGTGGGACCGACGGGGACGCGTCGCTGATCGCCATCGCGCGCAGACGCGCGAGCCCCGCGAGCAGCCGCAGCTCAGCGATGCTGCGCGGCGCGCTGTCCAGCAGCGCCGGCGACATCACCAGCACCGCGAGCACCTGGGCCCGCGACAGCGCCACGTTGAGCCGGTTGCGGGAGAGCAGGAAGTCCAGCCCACGTGGTGCCTCGGCGGCGCTGGACGTGGTCAGGGAGGTGATCACGACCGGGGCCTCCTGGCCCTGGAAGCGGTCGACGGTGCCGACCCGCACCCCGGTGAGTCCGGCGGCGCGCAGCGCCTGTCCGATCGCCCGGACCTGCCGGTTGTACGGGGCGACGACCAGGACGTCCGCCGGTGCCAGTGGGCGCCGGTGCGCACCGTCGACGAAGGTGCGTCCGACCAGGTCGGCCACTCGTACGCAGACCGCGTCGGCCTCGGCGTCGCAGCGTGTGGTGGCCCCCTCATGGGCGACGTCGACCAGGTGCAGACCGGGGGCGACCCCCTCCACCGCCCGTCCGGCAGCCACCGGATGGGCGTGCAACCGTCCGTTGTAGGCCAACGCCGACACCGGCGCGCAGACCGCGGGGTGCAGCCGCCGGGTACGGTCGAGGAAGTAGCCGAACTCCGGGGGCAGGATCTCGTTCTCCCCGAGCTGGCCAGGCCCGCCGTCGTCGCGGCCAAGCAGATGCGACAGCGCGGAGGCGTCCGCCCCGTCGGGGTGGATACCCGCCACCACCTGCGGCAACTGCTGCGGGTCGCCGAGCAGCACCAGGTTGCGTGCCGCCCCGGCGACCGCGAGGGTGTCGGCCAGCGCGAACTGGCCGGCCTCGTCGATGATCAGCACGTCGAACGGCTCGGCCGCCAGCTGCGGATTGGCGAACGCCCAGGCCGTGTCGCCGACGAGATGGCCCCGCGGGTGCTCCCGCCGCCAGGCCACCAGTGCCTTGAGGTCCCGCGGCACGTCCCACGGCGGTGTGTCCGGGCGCTGCGAGGCGGATCGTTTCGCCTTCTTGGCCGCCGGCAGCCGGGTGCCGGGCACCGGCCCGGCGTCCTCGAGGGCGGCGAGCATGGCGTTCTCGATGGCCTTGTGGCTGGTCGAGCAGATGCCCACCGACGCGCCCCGCGCGACGAGATCACGGATGAGACGCCCGGCCAGGTAGGTCTTGCCGGCCCCAGGCGGGCCCTGGACGGCCAGATAGGACCGGTCGAGGGTGCTGACCGCGGCGAGCACCGCCGCCACCTGGTCGTCGCCGTGGGCGGCGGCGTCCGGCAGCGGTCCGCCGCGTCCACGGCGGCGGGGCGGCACCCGGCGCAGCAGGTCGAGGCCGGCCTCGGCGGGCAGCGCGGGCAGGGTCGCCGCGACCCGCTCGGCCAGCAGACGGATGGCCGCGGGTTTGGGCCTGGGTGACACCGGATCACCGGGTAGCACCGCCAGCGGCATCGCCCGGGTGGTCCGATCGGGGGGTGCGCTCTCGAGCAGGACCAGTTCGTTCGGCGCGGCCAGTTCCACGGTCGCACCGCTGGTCACGCCCAGCGCACCGGGTGGCCCCGGGTAGAGCAGACGGACCTTGTCCCCCCGCTCGAACGGGTGCGGGCGGCGCGGGTCGATCCGGGCGCGCAGCTCGCGGCGGGCCCTGCTGCGCCGCCCGGACGGCTCATCCCAGTCCGCGTCGACCTGCCAGCCGGTCGGCACACTGCAGTCATCGGCGGACTCCAGGGTCTCCCGGTCGGCCGCCAACGCGGCGAAGTACGTCCACCAGGCCGGCTTGTTCTCCCGCCGGTGGTAGCCGACGGCGGCGGCCAGCAGGGCCCGGGCCCGTTCGTCGTCCGACCACCTCGCCTGGTCCACCGACAGGCCCGCGAGCAGGGCGTTCACCACGGCCTCGGCCTCGGCCTCACCGTCGAGGGTGGCCTGCCCCGGCAGCTGCGTGTCGGCGTCGTCCACCGCCGCGGGAGCGGTCGCGGCGCGTTCGGCGGCGGACTCGTCCTGGTGGGCGGGCACCCCCGCGGCCTGTCGCCGCGCCAACAACCAGCGGTGCAGCCGGTGGGTGGAGACACAGTCCACCCGGTTGTAGTCCGCGATCTCGGCGAGCAGCCGCTCGGCCTGCGCGTTCTCGCCCGCGGCCCGGTGCGCCAGGACCGACTCGTACGCGACGATGCTGTCCGCCGCGGTGGTGACCGCCGCCGTGCGCGCCCCCGGGTAGAACAGCGGCTCCAGGTACTTGATCGAGTAGGACGGTTGCGACACCCGCAGGCTGCGCCGGACCACCGTGTGCAGGTCGACCAGGCGATGGGCCCGCAGCAGCTCGTCGACCTGGTGTTCCCGGGTGCCGTGGCGGGCGGCCAGGCGGCGCAGCGCGTTCGGTTCGTACGGCGCGTAGTGGTAGATGTGGGCGCGCGGATGATCCCGCAACCGGGCCGTCGTCCAGTCGACGAACTCCTCCAGCGCGCGCCGTTCGCCGGCGCGGTCGTGCGCCCAGAACGTCCGGAACTCCTCCCCCACCTGGTCCGTCCCGTCCGGGTGGGCGGACTCGTGCGGCTGCCGCGTCCCGTCCGGCCTTCGCACGCCGTCCGGGTGGGCGGACTCGTTCGGGGGATGGGTGAGGGTCACGGCTCCGAAGAGGTACTCCAGGCCGGATGCCTCCAACGCGTACGGATCACCTTCCATATCGAAGTAGATGTCGCCCGGGTCCGGCGCCGGCAGCATCGCGAGACCCGCGACGTCGACCATCCGCACGCTCACCGTGCCGAGTGGATCCTCCGTGCTGCGCGACGCGTCCTGGGCGGACTGCAACTCCGCCTGCAGCCGCAGCCCGGCGAACGTGGTCGTGGAGATCTCCGCGGGACGCCGCTCGTCGGCGGCGACCGCCAGCTCCTCGACGGTGGTGATCCCCACACCGCGCAACGCCTGCCGCTGCTGCCCGCGCAGGCCCGCGACCAGGGACAGATCGCGGGCCTGTGCCCGGCCGGTGGCGCAGTGCCCGTTGAAGGCGCAGCTCGCGCACTGCGGCCGGGCCTGCGCCCAGCTTGGCGCGGGCACCCGCGCCGGCCGGTCCAGCCGCGCCGTCAGCCGGGCCCGCGCGTGCGTCACCAGCGGCGCGAAGTCATCCACCCGCAACGATCGCACCAGCCCCGCCGCCACGTCCGGTCGGCTGCCTGGATGGACTCGGCTGCCTGGATGGACTCGGCTGCCTGGATGGACTCGGCTGCCTGGATGGACGAGGTGCATCAGGTGCGGGACGGGGACGCCGACCGAGGGCAGCGCGAGCGCGTACGCGGCGAGCTGCAGCACCGCGGCGGGCGTGGCCGCGCGGGCGAGCTTGGCGTCGACCGGCTCGTAGCGGCCGGGCTCGGCCGGACCACGACTCGCCCCGGTGGACGGGTCCAGATGCGCGGCGATCAGGAAGTCGGGGCGGCCCTGGAAGCTCCCGTCGAACAGAACCCCCTGGTAGACGACCGGGACGCCGCGGGCAAGCGCCGCACGGGTCCGGGTGAGGGCGGTGGCCAGGCCCTCCGCCGTCGGTACCGGCCGGGGGATCTCCACCACCGCGTCCACGCCGAACGTCCGGCGCAGATGACCAAGCCATCGCCGTTCGTGCGCCTCCCCGTGGCGCACCGCGGTGCGATCGGGTGGGCTCAGCCGCACCACCCCGGCGTCCGGGCCGGTCCCGCCGTCCGGGGCCACCCCGGAGCCCCCCGGGGTGGCCTGGTCGGCCTCGGCGGTCAGGCGGCCGTCCGCCATCGCCTGGGTGAGCTCCGTGCGGTGTCCGCATTCGACGACGTCCACGAGGTCACCCGCGGAGATGATCCAACGGCCGTCGAGCCTGTACACCGCACCCTCCCCGTCCGCTCCCGCGCGGGCCGCCAGGCGCGACCCGGGCTAGAGACTGTCACCGGTCAGCCATCGGCCACGCCGGGGGTCCGTCCGGGCCAGGGCGCGGGGAGACGGCCGGAGCGACCGGCACCTTCGGGCCAGGATCCGCGGTCATGATGTGACACGGCGACATCCTCCCATCGGGCCACTTCTATCGGGTGTTCCTGCCCGGGCGAACCGCGCGGGCGGCAGAAAGAACTGTGTGTGGCTCTCGCCACAACCCACTTCCGAGCCCCCCGCGTGCGACATGACATTGCGACTTGATGTGACATTGCGACCAGGTTTACCCGAATCGGTGCGTAACGCGCGGAGACCGTTCGGTATTACGATGAACACAAAGGTCTACGGGAGGCACGGCGTGCGCAGCATCGATCGCCTGCTGCATCCGCGGGTCGTCGCCGTCGTCGGGGCGAGCCGCGAGCCGGGCACGGTTGGTCACGAAGTGTTCCGTCGCCTGGTGGCCAGCGGCTTCACCGGCACCGTCTATCCGGTCAACGCCGCGGCGAGTCACGTCGCGTCCGTGTACGCCTACCAGGATCTCGCCGATGTACCCGAACGGGTCGATCTGGTCGTGATCGCGGTGCCGGCGCCGCGGGTCGCGGCGGTCCTGCGCACCTGTGCCGCGCGGGGGGTGCGGTCGGTGATCGTGGTCTCCTCCGGTTTCGCCGACGGCGGCCCCGCGGGGCAGGTGCTGCTGGCCGAGGTGTGTCAGATCGCCCGTGACGCCGGCATCCGTCTGCTCGGCCCGAACGCGATGGGTGTCATCAACACCGCGTCCACCTCGCGTCTGCACGCGACGTTCGCCGTGGGTAACCCCCCGCCGGGGCGGGTCGGCGCCTTCACCCAGTCCGGCGCGCTGGCCGGCACCTTCCTCACCGACGCGGCACGCCGGGCGATCGGGTTCTCCACCTTCGTCTCCGCCGGCGACCGGTCGGACGTCTCGACCAACGACCTGCTCGAGTACTGGCAGACCGACCCACGTACCGAGCTCGTCCTGCTGCACCTGCAGAACTTCGGTAACCCGCGCCGGTTCGCCCGGATCACCCGCCGGCTCGGGCGGACCAAGCCGGTGGTGGCGCTCAAAAGCGGCCAGGACTCCTCGGGCGGTGCCGCCGACGCGCTGTTCGCCGGCACCGGGGTGATCCGGGTCGACACCCTCAACCAGCTGTTCGACACCGCGGCGCTGCTGGCCCATCAGCCGCTGCCGGCCGGGCGGCGGGTCGGCGTGGTGGGTACGTCCAGCGCGTTGGCGGCGCTGGCCACCGACGCCTGCCACAGCTACTCGCTGGCGGTGCCTGGCCTGTCCGCGACGACCCGCGCGGCGCTCGCGCGGATCGTCGGCCATGACGGCGCCGACAATCCCGTCGACCTCGGCCCGCTCGCCGACCCCGACCGGTTCGACGCGGCGCTGCGCCTGGTGGCCGGCAGCGGCGAGGTCGACGCGCTGCTCACCCTGGTCACCCCGCATGCCCAGGTCGACCGGCTCGGCGCGGCCGTGCTGACCGCCTCCCGCGATCATGGACTGCCGGTGCTGGCCTCCTACCTGGGTCAGGACGGCATGCCGGCGCCCCTGGCCGTTCCCGACGCGGTGGGTTCACCCGGACGCGGCTCGGTGCCGTCCTACTCGTCGCCGGAGTCCGCGGCGCTGGCACTCTCCCGCGCCGCCGATCACGCCGCCTGGCGGGCCCGGGCGCAGGGCCAGGTCCCGTCGCTGTCCGGCATCGACACCGCGCACGCCCGCGCCGTGACCGCCCGCGCCGTGACCGGGCACGCCGTGGTCGACGACGCGTGGCTCCCGGAGCCGGTGGTGCACAGCCTGCTCGCCGACGTCGGCCTGCGGCTCTGGCCCAGCACCCGGGTCGCCGACGCCGACTCGGCGCTCGCCGCCGCGCACCGGGTCGGCTGGCCGGTCGCCATCAAGATCGCCGAGGAGCGGTTCCGCAGCCGCCTGGACGTCGGCGCCGTGCAGCTCGGGGTGGGTGACCCCGCCGAACTCACCGCCGCCTGGCAGGCCGTGCGCGCCGCGGTCGGCCCCGGCGACATGCTCGTCCAACCGATGGCACCGGGCGGCGTGTCCACCGTCGTGCGGATGCACCACGATCCCAACGTCGGCCCGCTGGTGTCGCTGCGCCTCGGTGGCGCCGTGGCCGACCTGCTCACCGACCCCGTCGCCCGCACCCTGCCGCTGACCGACGCCGATGCCGCCGAGCTCATCGCCGCCGTGCGCGGCAGCGTGCTGCTGCTCGGCGGCTCCGGCGCGCCCGCCGCCGACACCGACGCCCTCGCCGACCTGCTGCACCGGGTCGCCCGGCTCGCCGACGACGTCCCGCGGATCACCGAGATCCTGCTCGACCCGGTACTCGTGGGCCGACGTGGCGTGGTGCTGCTCCACGCCGGCATCCGCCTCGCCCCACCAGTGGACGCGCCACCGCCAGCGACAGCGGTAACAGCACCGGCGACAGCGGCGGCGGGTGACAGCGCGGCCGGCTAGCCCGGTACGTTCGTAGTATGACGGCACGCCAGCGGATCGCGTTCCAGGGTGAGCGGGGCGCGAACTCCCACATCGCCTGCCGGGACGTGTACCCCGACTTCGACGCGGTTCCCTACCCGACCTTCGACGAGTGCTTCTCCGCGCTCGAGGAGCAGGCGGTGGACCTCGCGATGATCCCGGTGGAGAACTCCACCGCCGGCCGGGTCGCCGACATCCACCTGCTGCTGCCGCGCCCCACCGTGCACATCATCGGCGAGTACTTCCTGCCGATCCGCCACCAGCTGCTCGGTCTCGTCGGCGCCACCCTGGACGACATCAAGACCGTGCACAGTCACCCGCAGGCCCTCGCGCAGTGCCGGGCGGGGCTGCGCGCGCTGGGGCTGGTCGCTGTCACCGCCGGTGACACCGCCGGTGCCGCCCGCGAGATCGCCGAGGCGGGCGACCCGAGCCGGGCCGCGATCGCCTCCCGGCTGGCCGCCGAGGCGTACGGCCTCGAGGTCCTGCGCGCCGACCTCGAGGACGAGGCGCACAACACCACCCGCTTCCTCATCCTGTCGACCGAGAACCTGCGCGCCGCCGCCGGTATCGGCCCGCTGGTCACGACGTTCGTGTTCAAGGTGCACAACCGGCCGTCCGCGCTCTACAAGGCGCTCGGCGGGTTCGCCACCGGCGGCGTCAACATGACGAAGCTGGAGAGCTACATGGTGGGCGGCCACTTCGTCGCCACCCAGTTCCTCGCCGACATCGAGGGCAGCCCGGAGGACCCCGCGGTCGCGCAGGCCTTCGAGGAACTGTCGTTCTACGCCGACCACCGCATCCTCGGCGTCTACCGGGCCAGCCGTTACCGCGAGCGTCAGCGCCTCGAGCCCGCCCCGGTGGCCATGGCCGCCGCGCCCGAGGTCGCTCCGTACGCCGCGAACCGTCCCGCCGTGGACCGCCTCGCCGTGGACCGTCCCGCTCTGGACCGCCCCGCCGCGTCCCGGTGACCGCGCCGACCGCGCCGCCTCGGCCCGGGCCGGCACTGCGCATCCGACTGCCGCAGGTCGCGCCGTCCATGCGGGAGTTCCTCGCCACCGAGGCCGGTGGCGCGGTGCTGCTGCTGGTCGCCGCCGTCATCGCGCTGATCTGGGCGAACTCGCCCTGGTCACACGGGTACGAAGCACTGTGGACGGCGACCGCCCAGGTGCGTCTCGGCGACGCCGACCTCACCCTGAGCCTGCACCACTGGGTCAACGACGGGGCGATGGCGCTGTTCTTCACCGTCGTCGGTCTGGAGATCAGCCGCGAGTTCACCGCCGGTGAGCTGCGCGACCGGCGCATCGCCGCCGTCCCCGCTCTCGGTGCGATCGGCGGGCTGACCCTGCCCGCCGTCATCTACCTGCTGTTCAACCCCTCCGGGCCGGCGGCGCACGGGTGGGGCATCCCGATGTCCACCGACACCGCGTTCGTCATCGGCATCCTGGCGCTGTTCGGACCCGCCTGCCCGGACCGGCTGCGACTGTTCCTGCTCACCCTCGCCATCGTGGACGACATCGGCGCCATCACCGTCGTCGGGATCTTCTACACCGAGCACGTCCGGTTCGGGGCGCTCGCCCTCGCCGGTGGGCTGGTGCTGGTCATGCTGGTACTGCGCTGGCTCGGCGTGTGGCGGCTGCTGCCGTACGCGCTGGTCGCCGTCGTGCTCTGGGGTGCGATCCACGCCTCCGGGGTGCACGCCACCCTCGCCGGGGTGATCACCGGGCTGCTGATTCCCGCTGTCCCGCCCCGACCCGACCAGGCGGCGCAGGTGCCGGTGTACGTGCGGGCGCTGGCCGAGGAGTCGAACGCCGCCCGGGCGAGCCTCGCCGTGATCGCGGCGAAGGCCACCGTGTCGGCGAACGAACGGCTGCAACGGGTGCTGCATCCGTTCAGCGCGTTCGTCGTCGTTCCCCTGTTCGGTCTGGCCAACGCCGGGGTGCACCTGGACGAGCACACCCTGCGGGCGGCGGCGTCGTCCCCGGTGACCTGGGGGGTGACGCTCGCACTGCTGCTCGGCAACGCGGTCGGCATCACCGTGGCGAGCCTGGCGGCGATGCGCACCGGCCTCGGCCAGCTGCCCGGGCAGGTCCGCTACGGCCATCTGGTCGGCGCGGCCACCCTGGCCGGGATCGGCTTCACGATCTCGCTGTTCATCACCGAGCTCGCGTTCACCGACACCGAGCTGCGCGACCAGGCGAAGATCGGCATCCTGGCCGGTTCGTTCAGCGCCGCCGTGCTCGGCACCATCCTGTTGCGCACACTCGGCGAACGGATGCCGCTGTGCTCACCGCTGACCGACGAGCCGGTGCCGACGCTGCCCCCACGCCCCTGGCGCCCACCGACACCTTTTCTCCCACCACTGCCACCCCCGGCTTCGACCCAGCCCTCAGGTGCGACGTAGCCCGCGGCTTCGACGCATCGTGTCCTGGCCGGCGCCCCTACCCGCGACGCCGCCGACGCTGACCTGACGGTGCGCGACGCAGCGACAGGGCCATCGCCTTACGCAGCGGGGCGATCTCCGCCCGACCCCGGTACGGCGTGCCGCCCAGGAAGATACTCGGCGTTCCCCGCACCCCCTGCTCGATGGCGAGGCCGTAGTCGGCCTCGACCGCGTCGCCGTAGGGCTGGGCCGCGTCGCCGATCACCAGGTCGCCGTCCACACCGAGCGCACCCGCGTAGGCCCGCAGGAACTTGTCGGCCAGCCGGTCCTGCCCGGCGAACAGCCGGTCGTGCATCTCCCAGAACTGCCCCTGGGCCCCGGCGGCCTCCGCCGCGAGCGCCGCCGTCAGCGCGTACGGATGGACGTCATACACCGGAAAATGGCGGAACACCAGCCGAACCTGCCCGTCGGAGGTGTCCACCAGCTCCCGCAGCACCGGCGCCGCCTGCGCACAGTACGGACACTCGAAGTCCCCGTACTCCACCACCAGGATCGGCGCGTCCGCCGGCCCGTACCCGTGCCGACACGGCGCGGTGTCCACCGCGACGACCACCGCACCCGACCCGCCCGCACCGGCGGCGCCCCCTGCCGGGCCGTTCGTACCGCCTGCGCCGTTCGTCCCGGCTCTACCGGATGCACTGGCTGTACCGGCTGTACCGGCTGAACGTCCAGGAACCAGCTTCACACCAGCGATTATGCCGCCCGCCCGCGTCCCGGCCCCTGCCACGACCAGCTCCCGTGACCGCCGCTACCAGCCATCTGTGACTCTCAGTAGCGGACCCTCCGGGCTCGGGCCGCCGTCGGGCCCTCGGGGTGAGGGAGAATCGGTGGTATGAGCTCCCAGGACGGCGACCCCGCCACGACCACGGGCGCCTCGGACGCCGCGACGCCGGTGTGGGATCTCAACGCCGATCTCGGCGAGGGGTTCGGGGTGTGGCGACTCACCGAGGACGACGCGCTGCTCCCGCTGGTCACCAGCGCGAACGTGGCCTGCGGCTTCCATGCCGGGGACCCTTCGACGATGCGGCGGGTGTGCGAACGGGCCGTCGAACACGGGGTGCGCATCGGTGCGCAGGTCAGCTACCGCGACCTGGCCGGTTTCGGGCGCCGCGCCATCGACATGGACCCCACCGACCTGCGTGACGACCTCACCTACCAGCTCGGCGCGCTGGACGCGTTCGCCCGCATCGCCGGCGACCGGGTGCGCTACGTCAAACCACACGGTGCGCTCTACAACCGGGTGGTGGCGGACGAGGAGCAGGCCGCGGCGGTCGTCGAGGCGGTCCACGGATACGACCCGGGTCTGCCCGTGCTCGGCCTGCCCGGATCGGCGCTGCTACGCCGGGCCGCGGCGGCCGGACTGCCCTGTGTCGGCGAGGCGTTCGCCGACCGGGCCTACACCGACGCCGGCACCCTGGTCTCCCGGCGCGAACCCGGTGCTGTCCTGCACGACCCCGAAGCCGTGATCCACCGCACGGTGCGACTCGCGACGACCGGCACCCTGGACTCCGCGCACGGCGTCCCGGTACGGGTGGCGGCCAGGTCGATCTGCGTGCACGGCGACACCCCCGGCGCCGTCGACCTCATCCGACGCCTGCGCACCGCGCTCCACGAGGCCGGAGTCACCGTGGTGCCGTTCTGCTGACCGCGCCGCGCCTGCCCGAACCACATCGCCGATGTCGTCTGGGGGCCCCATGCGGGTACTGACCTGCGGCGCGGACGCGCTGCTCGTGGAGGTCGCCGATCTGGACGCGGCCGGCCAGCTCTACGCGCACCTTCGGACGGCACCCCCACCGGGCGTCGTCGCGCTCGTCCCAGCAGCCCGCACCGTCCTGGTCCGCTTCGACCCGACTCGCACCGACCTCCACCGCCTACGCCGCCTGCTCGCCGACCCGCCGCCGCCCACCACCACCACCACCACCCGCGTTGGCACTGGGCCGTCCGATGCGGTGCGCCTGGACGGGGCGGCGGGCGAGGCCGGGGACCTGCCGACGGTCACGGTGCCCGTCCGCTATGACGGGCCGGACCTCGCCGAGGTCGCGCGCCTGAGCGGGCTGACCCCCGCGCAGGTGATCGACCGGCACATCCGCGGCACGCATCGGGTGGCGTTCTGCGGTTTCGCCCCCGGTTTCGCCTATGTCTCGGGGCTCGACCCCGACCTGCACCTGCCGCGGCGCGACTCACCGCGCACCCGCGTCCCCGCCGGTGCGGTCGCGATCGCCGACCAGTTCACCGGTATCTACCCTCGGACGTCACCGGGCGGCTGGCATCTGATCGGACGAACCGACCTGGCCGTCTTCGACCTTGACCGCGAGCAGCCCGCGCTGCTCCCCCCGGGCACCCCCGTCCGCTTCGTCGCCGTGGACCTCCCTGCCACCACCCTCGCCGCCCCCGTCCCCCCCACCACCGCCGTCCCCGTGGATGACTCAAGGGCCGCGAGTACGGGGTCGACCGGGGTGGGGATCGCGCGGGCGAGGTCGGCGACGATCACCGTGGTCTCGCCCGGTCCGCTCGCCACCATCCAGGATCTCGGCCGGACCGGCCTCGCGCATCTGGGCGTCACCGCGGCGGGCGCGCTCGATCGTCCCAGCCTGCGCCTGGCCAATCGGCTGGTCGGTAACCGGGCGTCCGCCGCCGGCATCGAGTGCACCTACGGCGGTCTGGTGGTCACCTTCGACACGTCCGGACTGATCGCCGTCACCGGTGCGCCCTGCCCCATGACCCTCGCCGGACGAGCGATCGGCATGAACAGTCCCGTCGAGGTGCCCGCCGGCGCCCAGCTGCGCATCGGCCCGCCCGGGCAGGACGCGCGCACGGGCGGCCTCGCGGATCCGCGGGCGGCCGGCGTGCGGACGTACCTGGCGATCCGCGGCGGTCTGGACGTACCACCCGTGCTCGGCTCCCGCTCCCGGGACACCCTCGCCGGACTCGGACCAGCTCCCCTGGCGGCCGGCGACGTACTCCCCCTCGGTCCCGCGCACGCCGCGCCACCGGTGGTCGACCTGGCGCCGCAGGCCCGCTACCGGGCCACACCGACACTTCGCGTCATCCCCGGTCCGCGTGACGACTGGTTCACCCCTGATGCTCTGGCCACCCTGTGGGCGTCCACCTACGAGGTCAGCGCGGACAGCGACCGCATCGGCATCCGGCTGCGGGGACCCGCCCTGGCTCGGCATGTCACCGGCGAACTACCGTCGGAGGGCATGGTCGTCGGCGGCATCCAGATCCCCCCGGACGGCCAGCCGGTCGTGTTCCTCGCCGACCATCCGGTCACCGGCGGCTACCCGGTGATCGGCGTTCTCACCCCGGACGACCTTCCCCTGGCCGCCCAGTGTCGTCCGGGCCAGCACCTGCGCTTCACCCGCGCTCAGTGAGGAGCGCGATGCCGATGACGGCGGTGACCGAAAGCACCCGTGTTCTCGTCCTGCGCAGTGGCGCCGTCCTGATCCACGGCCTGACCGTCGGGCGTCGCTCCTGGACGATCGCTCGGGTAGACCTCTGACTCCGCGATGGCCGCCGGGACATCCCCGGTGGGCCCCTGCGCACCCCGCGCGCCATACGGCTGCGCCCCCTGATCCGCGTGGCCCTGGGTGGCATACGGCTGCGCGCCCTGACCGGTGTAGCCCTGGGTGCCGTATGGCTGCGCGCCCTGGTCGGCGTAACCCTGGGTGCCGTACGGCTGCGCCCCCTGGTCGGTATAGCCCTGGGTGCCGTACTGCTGCGCGCCCTGGTCGGTATAGCCCTGGGTGCCGTACTGCTGCGCGCCCTGGTCGGCGTATGGCTGCGCGCCCTGACCGGTGTAGCCCTGGGAGGCGCCGTAGCCCTGGGCGCCGTAGGCCTGGTTGGGGTCGTAGCTCTGGGCGTCGCGGTCCGCGGCTTCACGCTGGGTGCGTTGCAGGCGGCGTTCACGGTGCTGGCGGGCGGCGGCGACATCGCGCACGCCGCGCACGCTGAGCCGCCCCCAGGCGGTCGCACCGAGGAACACGATCACCGCGCCGAGACCGTAGAAGAAGGTCAGCCACTCGAAGGCCTGGCGCACCGAACCGCCGCGTGGGAAGCCCAGCGCACCCAGATGCAGGGGGCCGGCGAGGGTCGGACCGACGATGAACCAGGTGCCGGCCGCGATGGCGAGCCAGGCGCCCAGGGCCGCGGTGGCGCGGTTGGCGCTCAGCAGCAGCAGGAGTCCGCCGGCGAAGGCCGCGAGGCCAGGCAGCAGCTCCAGCCAGAAACGTGCCGAGCTCCACGTCCAGGCGGAATCCTGGGTGAAGCCGAAGTCGAAGGCCGGGCCGATGAACGGGATCAGCGCCCCCCAGATCCCAAGCAGCATCAGCAGCACTCCGCTGAGCGCCCCACGGCTACGCGGGATGCGCCATCTGCCCAGGCCTCGGCTACCTGTGTCGGTGACCGGTGCGGCCATAACCCGCTCCCTCCCTGCGCTGGTGGTGGCGGTGGCTGTGACGCCAGGCCATATCAGCAGGGTGCCCCGCAGGAACGGACCAAACCAGCAGGTCAGAGACGATGTGGCGGCGGACGGCGAACCCGAATAACGATCATGGACGGAGGGTGCGAACCAGTCGCGACAGCCGACGACCACATATCACGGACCATATTTAAGTGATATATATCACACAAATAATCGAACCTGATGACCGCATGGCCATCGCCGCACGTCGCGTGCGGGTTTCGCCACCGTAGCCACCCGATCATTCCGGGGTGAACTACGCCTGTTAGCATAAACAGCCCTCAGGGTCCACCGTTATAGTGATCTTCACCGGAACGATCGTCGCGCGCTGCCGCTGGAGGACCGCTCATGGTCGATGTCCGCTCGATTGCCGCGCGGCCGCCCGTCGCCACCGCCCGCGGGGGCAAGCTGGTTGCGCCTCCCTCCGCGCAGGTGGAAGCACCGCTGCCGGCGAGGGCGCCGCTGCCAGTGGGGGCGTCACCGATCGGGCGGCAGGTCCGGGTGCCGAAGACCGCCGAGCTCGTGGCCGGCCAGCTGCGGCGCCGGATCATCCGGGGCGAACTCGCCGAAGGTGACGCGCTGCCCCCCGAGCCGACGTTGATGACGCAGTTCGGGGTGTCGCGGCCCACGTTGCGCGAGGCGTTCCGGGTCCTCGAGGCGGAGGCGCTGATCTCCGTGCGCCGAGGAGCACACGGTGGGGCGCGGGTGCATGCGCCGAGTCCGGCGGTGGCCGCCCGTTACGCCGGGCTCGTCCTCGAGCATCGAGGTGCGACCCTGGGTGACGTCCACCAGGCCAGCGGTGTTCTCGAGCCGCCGTGCGCCGCCCAGCTCGCCGAACGCCGCGACCCCACGGACGCGGCGGAACTGCGCCGCTGCCTGGCCCAGGCCGACGCCGCCGTCGACTGCGATGCCCTCGCCGCGGCCCAGGCCGAGTTCCACCTCACACTGGTCCGGCTCACCGGCAACCACTCGCTGGCCCTCGTCACGGACATGCTGCAGCACCTGGTCGAGATCGCCAACGCGCAGCAGGCCACCCATCCCGTCGGTCCCGAACCGCACGCCGACGCCACCCGTGTGACGCACGCGCGGCTCATCGAGCTGATCGAGGCCGGAGACGCCGCGGCGGCGGCCGACCACTGGCGCTCCCATCTGGCCGCGCCGGAGCACGCCATCCCCGGCGGTCCCGCCGACAGCTGCCTGCTCGACCTCCTCGGCTGATCGCGGCCCCCGCGGGCGATCAGCTCACGGGACGGTGGGCGGCGGGCCAGACCGTCCACTGGGTGACGGGCATCGCTGGCCGCCAACCGGTGAACCCACCTACCGGCGAGGCGCGGCTCACCGCGAGCCGGACCAGTTCCCCACCACAACGCGCGTACCACTGGGCGAGCACGGTCTCCGACTCGAGAGTGACCGCGTTGACGACGAGCCGGCGACGGTCCCGGCGACCCCGGCCACCGCCCTCGTCGCGGTCATGGTCCTCGTTGTTGTCGGCGTGCAGGGCGGTCCAACAGGCCTCGAGCACGCCGGGGGCGCTCACTCCGCCACCCACGAAGATCGCGTCCGGGGTGGGCAGGGCGGCCAGGTCCCGCGGGGCACGTCCGTCCACGACACGCAGGTGCGGGACGCCGAGCCGGGCCGCGTTGCGCCGAATCCGCTCGGCTCGCTCCGGTCGCGGCTCGATCGCGATCGCCCGCGCGTGGGCGTGTGTGCGCAGCCACTCGATCGCGACGCTGCCGCTGCCCGCACCCACATCCCACAGCAGTTCGCCCGGCGCGGGGGCGAGCCGGGCGAGGGTCAGCGCACGGATCTCCCACTTGGTGATCTGCCCGTCATGCTCGAACGCGTCATCCGGGAGCCCCGGTACTCGGGGAAGGTACCTACCGTCCGGTTCCAGCACGGCCTCGACCGCGATGATGTTGAGATCCGCCACCGCGGCGGAGTCGGCGCTGGCCCAGTGACGCGCGCCGGCCACCTGACGGTCCTCGTCGGACGCGCCAAGCCGGGACAGCACCGTCAACGCGCTGGCGCCGTATCCGCTGTCGACCAGCAGCGCCGCCACCGCCGCCGGTGTCGATCGATCGGCGCTGAGGACCAGCATCCGCCGCCCCGGTGCGAGGACGAGTCGGAGCTGATCCAGGGCGCGGCCGACGACGCTGACCACGTCGACGTCCTGCGACGCCCAGCCCAGCCGCGCGCACGCCAGGCTGACCGACGACGGATGCGCCACCACCCGCACCCGCGCCGCCCCCAGCAGCCGTACCAGTGTCACCCCGATGCCGTAGTACATCGGATCGCCGCTGGCCAGTACGCACACCCCGCCGGGCGCGGCCCCCTCGACATGCTCCGCCAGCAGCCCCGGCAGCGCCGGCAGCAACGGCGAGGGCCATTCGATCCGCCGAGCACCGGGCGGCAGTCCGTCATCGGTCACCGAGGTGGACGTCCGCACGGGCAGGTCGGCGAGCTGGCGGCGGGATCCGAACACGACCGGCGCCACCCGTAGCACCCCGCGCGCCTCAGGCGACAGCCCGGCCCAGCCGTCCGCCCCGATACCGACGACGGTCACGCTCCCTCGCGGAACAGCCCCGTGCGGAACAGCCCCGTGCGGATCCGAACGTCGCGGCTCCGCACGCGCAGGGGTGGACACAACACGCCACAGTAGCCGGGCCGGCGGGCAGCCACGATCCATCGACGCGGACGGGCGGAGGTGGACGGAGGGCCGGCGGTGAGCGGCGGTGGGTGTGATGGCGCAACCGCAGGCCGCGGGCGGTGTCTTCCGGGAGGATGCTGGGGTGAGCCTGAGCCTGTTTCCCCCGCTGGACATCGATCATGACGCTCCGTCGGTGCGGGTGGGTGATGTCGTGCTGTCACGTGCCGAGCTGTTCGGCGCGGCCGGAGCCGTCGCCCGCCGGGTCGCCGGTGCGTCCGCGGCGGCGGTGTACGGGGAGGCGTCGGCGGCCACGATCGTGGCGATCCTCGGCTGTCTGCTGGCCGGGGTGCCGGCGGTTCCCGTCCCACCGGATTCGGGGCCGCGGGAGCGGGAGCACTTCCTTCGCGACAGCGGCGCGGTGCTGATGCTGGGCGACCCGCCCTGGGCGGACCTGCCGGTGCCGGTGATCCCCGTCGACGTGCGTGCCCGCGCCGACTTCGCCGCGCCGAACCCGACCGTGGACCAGTCGGCGGGCGGGTCTTCGGCGGCCCCGCCAGCGCTGGTTCTCTACACGTCAGGGACGACGGGCGCGCCCAAGGGGGTCATGGTGCCCGCGGCCGCGATCGCCGCCGATCTCGACGCGCTCGCCGACGCCTGGGCGTGGACGCCGCAGGACACCCTCGTCCACGGCCTGCCGATCTTCCATGTCCATGGGCTGGTGCTCGGGGTGTTCGGGCCGCTGCGGGTCGGGAGCCGGCTCATCCACACGGTGCGCCCGACACCGACGGCATACGCGGCGGCGGGGGGCAGCCTGTACTTCGGTGTGCCGACGGTGTGGTCGAGGGTCTGCGAGGATCCGAGCAGCGCGCGGGCGCTGCGGGCGGCGAGGCTGCTCGTCTCGGGGAGCGCGCCCCTGCCCGTGCCGGTGATCGAGCGGATGCGGGAACTCACCGGCGTCGCGCCGGTCGAGCGGTACGGCATGACCGAGACGCTGATCACCACCAGTGCCCGGTGTGCGCACCCGGCTCGTCGACGACGAGACGGGCGAGCCGCTGCCGCACGACGCGCACAGCATCGGCGAACTGCAGATCCAGGGCTCGACCCTGTTCGACGGCTACCTCAACCGTCCGGAGGCCACCGCCGGCTCCTTCACCGCGGACGGCTGGTTCCGCACCGGGGACGCCGCCGTGATCGACGCCGACGGTAACCATCGCATCGTCGGACGACGCTCCACCGACCTGATCAAGTCCGGTGGTTACCGGATCGGCGCCGGTGAGGTCGAAGCGGTGTTGCTGGCGCATCCGGCGGTCCGGGAGGCGGCGGTGGTCGGGCTGCCGGATGCCGATCTCGGCCAGCGCATCGCCGCGTTCGTCGTGGCGGCCGGCGGCGAGGCGGGTGGCGAGGAGGGTGGCGAGGTCGCCCCCGAACGCGCCGAACTCGTCGACTTCGTCGCCCGGGAGCTGTCGGTGCACAAACGGCCGCGGGAGATCTACTTCGTCGCGGAGCTGCCCCGTAACGCGATCGGCAAGGTCCGCAAGTCGGCGCTGACCCCGCCGTCCACCACCTGAGCCACCGTCGACCGGCGGTCGGCCGGCCGGCGGTCGGCCGACCCGCTGCTGGACGCGGCGAGACGCCGGTAGAACGGGCTGGTCGCCATCAGTTCGTCGTGCGAGCCCTGGGCGCGGACCCGTCCGGCGTCCAGGACGACGATGTGGTCGGCGGCCCGGACGGTGGAGATACGGTGCGCGATGACCAGCAGGGCTCGTTCGGCGGCGATCCGGCGCATCACCCGCGTCAGGGCGTGTTCGTTGACGCTGTCAAGCTGCGAGGTCGGTTCGTCGAGCAGGAGCACGGCGGGGCGCGGGAGCAGCGCGCGGGCGATCGCGACGCGCTGACGTTCGCCGCCGGAGAGCAGGACACCGTGGTCACCGACGGGTGTGGCGAGCCCGTCGGGTAGCCGGGCGACCAGGTCGCGCAGGCCGGCCGCGGCGACGACCTCGTCGACATCCGCCTCGGTGGCCTCCGGCGCGGCGTAGGTGATGTTGTCCCGCAGGGTGCCGTGCAACACCGGTGTGCTCTGTTCGACGAGGTTGACCCGGGCGCGGGCGCGGTGGCGCGGGATCGAGCGGACGTCGTGCCCGTCCACCAGCAACTGACCGGCATCCGGCTCGTAGAACCGTTCGACCAGTTCAAGGATGGTGGACTTGCCCGCCCCGGACGGTCCGACGAGGGCCACCTGTCCGCACCGCGGCACCTCGAACGACACCCCGCGCAGCACCGGTTGCGTTCCGTAGGCGAACCAGACGTCCCGCAGCTCCAACGCCAGCGCGGACGAATCCGCGTCCACCCTGGTGGGACGGCCCACGGTCGTGGGACGGTTCGGGCGGGCGGGCGGCCTGGGCACCGTGGTCCAGCCCGACAGTGCCGTGGCTGGCGCGGCCCGCTTCGGCGCGCGCACGGCGACGGTGCTCAGGGGGCCGATCTCGGTGGGCTCGTCGGTCTCCCGCGGCAGGGTGAACACCGCGTTGACCCGGCTCAGCGCGCCGAGTCCGCGTTGGATGGTCGCGGCGGACTCGACCAGCTGGCCCAGCGGCATCACCAGGTAGGTGGCGTACAGCAGGAACGCGACCAGGCTGCCCAGCGTCGCCGACCCGCGGGCCACCAGCACCCCGCCGACGAGCAGGACGACGAGCACGCTGCCCTGCACCGCGAGCTGCATCGCCGGCGCGATGATCGAGTCCAGCGTCGCCATCCGCAGACCGGCCTGGTAGGCGGAGTCGGCGTGCGCGCCGATGCGGGCGGCCTCGCGGCCCTCCGCCTGGTTCGCCCGGACGGTGCGCACCGCGGTCAGGGCGCGTTCGAGGTCGGCCGTCATCGCGCCGACGCTGGCCTGGCCGCGTTCGGACACCGACCGGATGCGTGACAACGCGGCCAGCACGACCGTCCCGGCGACCAGGACGACCGCGAGGACCAGCAGGAACAGCCAGGCGTTGAGCCAGACCATCAGCGCGATCGCGCCGACGACGCCGATGGTGCTCGTGACGAGCGCGGTGAAGCTGAAGGCGACCGCCTCACGTACCACGGTCGTATCGGTGTTCGCCCGAGAGATCAGGTCACCCATCCGGCGGGTGTCGAGCACCCTGATCCGCAGCCGCAGCACCTGGTCGATCAGGCGTTGCCGCAGGCTGAGCAGAATCGACTGGCCGGTGCGTTCCAGCAGGTAGTGCCCGGCGGTGTCGGCGATCGCCTGCCCGACGAACAGGCCGAGCAGCGCACCGATGACCCACAGCGGTATGCCGCCGGCCTGGGCGTCGTCGATCACCCGCATCACCAGCAGCGGCTGGAGCACACCGATCCCGGTGCCGATGATCGTCAGCCCCGTGGCCACCCCGATCGGACGGCCATGCCCGCGCAGCAGCACCCACAGCTCCCCCAGCCCGCCGCGCATCAGCTCACCTCGCTGTGACCGGCGGCCCGGCCGACGCTCAGCAGGGTGCGCAGATACCCCGGCGGGACGGACTCGCCGACCATGACGCCGTCCACCTCGACCCAGGCGTGCGCGGCGAACGGGGCGAGCGAACGCACCCCCACGCACCAGGTCGGCACGGTTCCGGACAGCCGGCACATCAGCATCGTCGCGATCGAACGGGGCACGCAGCCGCGGGCACCGCGGCAGGTCAGGCTCACCGCCATCACCGCCTGGCGGGCCGCGAGGGCCTGGTCGTAGTCGGCGGGCCGGGCGCCGCGGGCCAGCCGGGCCAGTACCCGGCGGATGCGCGCGGGCTGCTGGGTGGCGAGCACCCGTGCCGCGCCGACGGCCACCCTCGCACCGACCCACCGCAGCGGACCGAGGGTGACCTCCGGACGTTCCAGGGTCATCGGCGTGCTCATCGGTGTCGCCGTAGCCTCGAGCGCAGCCTCGCCCCGGGACCTGTGGCGGAACGAGGCCGGTCCCCGCTCGGACGCGCGTGGTCGCTGCTGGGACGCGACGGCCGGGCCGTCGCGGGCCGGGTCGTTCGGCTGGCCGGGGGGCGCCGCGGCCGTCCCCCGGCCATGCCGTCGCCGACCGGACGTTCCCCCGCCGCGGGACCAGGCAGCTCGACGTCGCGGTGGTCGTCGGCGTCGTCGATCAGGCCGACGTCGGTGAGCTGCGCCAGCAGGCCCTCCACGTCCCGGCGGGCGGTGTCCGGGTCGACATCGCCCGTGGCGCACAACCGCCGGGTCGCGGCCGTCACGTCCCCACCGGCCAGTAACATCCCCAGGACGAGATCGCCGGACGGGTTGAGCGTCCAGTACTGCCCGTTGTTGGTGTGCAGCAACACCGCGCCGTACTCGGTCGGCGCCCGTACGACGTCGGAACGCAACCTCACCATGTCGGCTCCCCCCCGGTCGGTCAGCTGGCGGCCTGGGCACGTAGCCAGGCGTCGGTGGCGATGGTCGGCTGCAACGCCTCGGCCCGATGGTCGGGGACGGCCCCGGCGCGGCACGCCTGGCGCAGCAGGTCCACCTCGATCAGCCCGAGTTCGGCCAGCGGCGACTCGTCGCACAGCTTCACCAGCGCGCCACGGTTGGCGCGCAGTCCCTGGTCCTCCTCGGTCGAGGCGTCCGCCTTGGTCCGCCGACGCAGGCATTCGGCCGGCACCACCGGGCGCATCGCCTCCTTGAGCAGCGGCTTGTACTCCCAGGGCGAGGCGCGCAGCTCGGGCCGCACCGCCAGCGCCGCGTACACGACCCGCTCGTCGTAGAACGGCGCGGCCAACGGCGGTCCCGTGGCCTGCGCGATCTGGTCGAAGCCGCGGAACACCGCGGCGCCGGCCCGCAGCGTGAACAGGTCGAGGTGCCCGGCCCGCGTCTCGGCCAGAGGCAGGGCCTGCTCGGCCGCTGTCGCGAAGGCCCGCGCGACGAGTTCGAGGGCGTCCGCGGTGAGCCAGCCTGGCACCACCGGCGGCGACGTCCAGTCCAGCGCCGTGACATACGGCCAGGTCCGTCGTCCGACCGGCGGGGTCGGGTAGCCCGCCCGGGCGGCGTTCAGCACGCGGGACATGTCGCGCAGGCAGTCGCGGTAGCCGCGGCCGCGCATCATCCGCAGGCTCGCCGCCCACGGCCAACCCTCCTGGGCCCGGTAGCCCCGCAGCTGACGCAGCGCCAGCGTCGGGCGACGCCGCAGCAGGGCCGGCAGATGGTTCGGTGTCCCGCCCACCAGTTCGTCGCCGCCGAAACCGGTCAGGTGCAGCCGGGGCGCGTACAGCGCGAGCCGATCAAGCCCGGCCAGCAGCTTCGCCCGGTCGACGAGGCCGACGAACGGTCGGTCGGTGGCGGGGCCGGGTTCGCCGACGCGGTCGTAGACCAGCGGCAGGTCGGCGGCGGGCAGGGTCTCCCGGGTCAGGTTCGGCAGGGACGCGGCCAGGCGCGCGGCCCACACCGGATCATCATCGCCGGGATCGCGGGCGAGGCCGGTCAGGGCGACGATGTCGGCCGGCCCGCGAGCCGCCAGCGCGCACACCGCACTCGAGTCCAGGCCGCCGGAAAGGTCGGCGCTGACGGTCCGGCCCCCCGCGACCCGTACCGCCACCGCCTCGGCCAGCGCCGTACGCAGCACCGCCGCGCCCTCCGCGCGGGAACGCACCGCGGCCGGCGCCCGCCACCAGCGAGCCGTGCGCGACCGGCCGTCGCGGTCGATGCAGAGATACTCCTGTGGCGCCACGGCTGTCACACCGGTGAACGCCACCAGGTCGTCGAGCGGATGCGGCGGGGACGGGTCGAGCAGCGCCAACGCCAGCACCATGCGATCGAGTCCGGCCCCGCACAGCCCGGCCAGCACATCGGCGCGGTCCGCGGCCAGCAGGTCGGCACCGACCCGCGCGGTGAAGATCCGCCGGGTGCCGCTCGCCGTTCCCTGGAGGCGCTGCTGCCCGTCGATCTCGGCGATCAGATGGTAGTCACCGGCGATCTCGCGGCCAAGGTCGAGACTGTGCACGTCGCGCGCGGCGACCAGCAGCCCCAGCAACCGGGCGGGCCGCACCGCCGCGTAGCCGACCAGCGCGACCTGGCGGCGGCCGGCCATGACACTGACCATGGCCGCCGCCGGCCACTCCCCGACGATCCAGGGTCGACCTGAGCGGTGTCGCACCATCTGATGCGCCCCCGCTGGCATCGCCACCCGCTCACGGTCGGGCAGGACGACGAACCAGCAGGCCGGACGGCGCAGCGATGCGGATGTCGTCACCTCGCGCTCCGCCGCGCTCAGAAGAAGAATCCGCCGGCGACGAATCCCCCGCCACCGCCGAATCCCGCCCCGCCGAAACCACCTCCACCGTCACAGCCGCCACCGCAGCCGTAGGAGTAGCCGAAGCGGCGGTAGAAGTAGTCGTGCCCCCAGCCCCAACGGCCCCGGGTGACCTCCGTGAACCGGCCGGCGGTTGACAGCCGCGGGTGCTCGTAGGCCTGCTCACAGATCTGATCATGGTTCGGCTCGTACGTTCGCTCGTGGGTGACAGTCATGTCCGTTACCCCTTCCCGATGCGTGTTTCCCCCGATGTCCCACGCGAAGGGGTGCCCCGGACGGGTTCAGCGCCGGTTCACCGTGGCGACCGGAGCCGTGTCGCTGGGCGATGCGGACTCCAGCACCTGCCGGTGGACGCGGCGCAGCTCCGCACCAGGCTCGATGCCCAGTTCGGTGACCAGCCGGCGGTACACCTCCCGGTACTCGTGCAGCGCCTCGGCCCGCCGCCCGGTGCGTTCCAGGGCGGTCAGCAGCTGCGCCCACAACCGTTCCCGAGTGGGAAACTCGACGGTCAGCGCCCGCAGCGCCGGCAGGACCGCATCGGTCTCGCCGAGGGCCAGGCGCGCGTCGATGAGCTCCTCGCGGGCCGCCCAGCGCGCCTCGTCCAGACGCAGGCTCTCCGCGCCGCCCACCTCCGCCGGCAGCTCGTCGAACGCGTTGCCGCGCCACCAGCCCAGGGCCTGCTCGAACAGTTCCGCGGCCGGACGCCACCGGCCCTCACGCGCCTCCTGGCGACCCGCGGCGACGTCCCGATCGAAGCGCAGCACGTCGAACTCGTCCGCGTCGACGAGCAGCCGGTACTCCCCCGGCCGGCTTTCGATCCGTCCCGGCCCGACGGGACGACGCAGCACCGATGCCCGCGGCCCGACCACCGTGACCGCCTCCCGTTCCTCGGCGACACCGCCCGGCGGTGGCAGGGTGTGCCGCAGCTCCGAGAGATAGGTCTTGATGTTGCCCATCGCCGAGCGAGGCGGCGCGTCCTGCCACAGGGCCAGCCGCAGCTGTTCGACGGACGTCCAGCGCCCCGGGTGCACCAGCATGGCCAGCAGCAGCACCCGTTTCTTCTGCTGGTCGACGCGTATCCGCTCGCCCGAGGCCCGCCACACCTCCAACGGCCCGAGCGCGGCGAACAGCATCCCGACCCCCGGCTCCGCCTGTCCACCGGCACGGGTGTCACCACGGTCGCCCACCCGACCCGCTGGCCGGGCCGCGGACCCGAGGGCCCAACCGTTCCTGGGCACCGGACCGTTCCCCGACGCCGGACTTCCGCGCAGCGCCGGGCTGCTCGTGGGCGCCGAGCTACCGCCCGACGCCCACCTGCCACCGTCGACCATGATGATCCTCGTCGGTCGGAGACCCTCCGTAAACGGACGATCCACACCGGACGGACCCCGCTGTCGCGCCATCGCCCGGGGACCGGCGGCCCCGCTGGGCCGGTGCAGGAATACCCAGCCTGGACGTGGGGTAGTCCATCACCGACACCGGATCAGCCCAGGTCCGAGCCCAGGTCCGAGCCCAGGTCCGAGCCCAGGTCCGAGCCCAGGCCCGAGCGGGAGGTCCGGACGCGGCGTCCGGATCTAGAGTCCGAGTCGGGCCCGGGTCTGCGGACCGACCACGCCGTCGGCGATCAGGCCATGCTTGAGCTGGTAGTCCTTGACCATGTGGTTGGTCTGGTAGCCGAACTGGCCGTCCACGGCGATCGGGTAGCCGAGGTTCGCCAGCCGCTGCTGGATCTGCCGGACGTCCAGGCGGAAGCCCCGTCCGCTGGCCAGCGACGGGTAACCGCTCGTCGTCGCGGCCACCGACGTGGCCGTCGACGCCTTCGGTGACGGCGTGTAGGCAATGGTGCGGACGCTCAGCCCGCCGGACACCGCCGCCGCGGCCGAGGCGCCGCGGGACTGGAACCGGGCGTACATGCCATTGGTGTACGTGCTCCAGGCCCGAACCCCCTGGTTGACGCAGACCGTGCGCGCCGCCCAGGCGTTGGTGCTCGGGTCGTACAGGTTGCGCCCACCGACCCAGCCGCCGTGTGCCCGCATGTTGATCTGCCACAGACCGCGGGAGTCCTCACCGACGGTGGCGTGCGCGTAGGGGTTGCCGCCGGACTCGGCCAGGGCCACCGCGACCCAGGTCCCCAGCGACGCTCCGCCGCAGCCCGCCAGGCCCGCGTTCGCCGCCAGCCGGGCGATCTGCACATCCGAGACCGTGCTGGTCGTCGCCGCGCTGGCCGGGTTCGCCGTGGCGAGCATGCTCGCGCCCGCGCCGAGCACCCCGATCGCCGCGACGGTGGCGCCGCGACGCCGGTTCGAAGCCTTCCGATGCTTTCCCTTGGCCATTCTCTGACATCTCGTTTCGGTGTCGTGGAGCACGGTGGTGGAAATAGAGTTCGACTTCCATCGGAAGCCAGCCGGACGGCTTCACCGCCCATCAATGGGCAGCACTGAACATCGGGCTGGTATGAGCCCTAAATGGAAACAGAAAAGGCTGTGGACGAGTGCTTTCGTGACAGGTTCCAGCCCGCATCGCACTCGCAAGGGAAATCCCGCACCGACTACGGCGACCGCCAACGACGACGACGGAGCGGTCAGGACTCCGGTTCGACCCCGGTTCGAGGTCGGTTCGAGGTCACAGCGACGCGGCGAAAGGGCCAGCCCCGTTCCTCCCGGCCCGGCCGCCAACCAGCCCGACCGGAATCCGGCTGAGGACACAGGTGGCGGCCAGGAACCCGAAACGCGGCCGACTGGACGGCCGACGGTCAGCGCACGCGACTACGCGCTCGCCACTGGCCGTGCCACCAGGAATGCTGCGGCACCGACAGTGTCGCGGCGCACCGGAGCGTGGATCACTCGTCCGGGATAACGGACCGACGTCAGGCGCGGCGCGTCAGGCCAATGCGCACAGCGGCATCATGGCCGGCCCCGCACGCGTCGACCCAGGCGTATGGATGGTGGAGAATCCCGGTATCCGGGCATGCCTGATCCTTCCCGTACGCCTACGGAGTTAGCTGTCGGGTGCGGGCCGGGAAGCCCGGTCATCCGCGCACGGATGACTTAACCCCGAGGGCGACCAGCGACTCTGGTCACCCGGTGGAACCTGGTTCCCCCGCTTCTGCCCTGAATGGTCTGGAGGGAGCTTCGAACCGTGGGCAGAACTCGGCGTCGGCTCGAAGCTTGCGTGGTGCTCCGCCACCGTAGCGAACTACTCAGGGTAGTGACAAGTACCAGTTCGGCCCGAAACTGGCCACCCAGTCGTGACGTTCCGTGCAGAGAGCTGCGACACAGCAACAATCAGACATCGATTCGGGCGGCTCTTCGCCCACCGCACCAGAAATACTCGCCCGAGTGACAGCCGGCCACGCCCCAGACGCGACAGACGGGCCCGCCCCCAGCGCCCAGGACCCGAGGGTTCGCCACACTCCGCGGCAGGTCACCGAAGCGGGCCACAACGCCCGATCATGACACGACACCAGATCTTGACATCGGACCTCGACTCTTCACCGCACCCAAGAAGATCAGATCAAGGCACACCGAACGGCGAACGGCGGCCCGCGGCGGACAACTGTCCGTCCGTGGGCCGCCGTCGGTGTGCGAGAGCAGCAGTCATGCCCGTACTGGTTCAGCACGTGCGGTGGATCAGTGCCAGCCGTGGATCCGTGCCAGCCGTGGATCCGTGCCACCCGTGGATCGCAGGTGGCACGGATCGGGTTCGCGGCAGAGCCGCGAGGCCCGGTCAGGCCGCGGCACCGGCCATGGCGGTGCAGCTGTCCATGCACGACCGGCAGGCCCGGGCAAGCCGGGTGAGCTGCGCGTCGCGCGGCATCTTCTCGCACATGTCGGCGGTGGCGCCGCAGATGCGTGCGCACATCGCGCACATGTCAGCACGCATCGGCGACATACGGCACATCATGTCGGCGCAGGTCCGGGTGATGGCGGCGCAGTCCATCATCAGACGCAGGTCCGCGGCGTCCATCATCGAGCCGGGCATGTCCATACAGTACGAGATTGTCTCCTCGCATAGGGTTGAGCACGACATGCACTCATCAATGGCCTTGCGCATGGTCTCGCTGATTTTCTCGGCGTGCTGCATGGGACACCTCCGATATGCGGGCGGCAACACTGGCGCCGCCTCGGAAACCCGCCGCTGGCGGGTGTTCGGGCATCCCTGACGATAGCTCTGGTCAACGAAACCGCATCCCGGGCCGGCGACATTTCCGGCCCGATGGAATCGGGGCTGAAAAGTGGTGGAAAACGATGATCTGACTGCGGAGGTCAGCAGGCTCGGGCCAGCGCCGGTGGCAGTCGAGGATGCGCGAGCACGGGCCGTCCGGCGGTGAAGACGCCGCGCACGAAGTCCCGGCGTTCGAACAGGCTCAGGTCACCCGGATCCGTGTCCAGAACGATCGCGTCGAACACGTTGCCGGGGGCGAGCCGGCCGCGCCGCCCGCCCGTCCCACCCTGGCCGGACCCGACCACACCGTGATCCGGTGCGTCCGGCGCCGGCGACTCTGCATACGGCCAGCCATGACCCGGGGAGCACAGTGTGGCGCCGTTGCTGGTGGCGGCGAGCAGGGCTTCCGGCGGGGTCAGGCCGGCCCGGCGTAGATGGCTGATCTCGGCGAGGTTGCCGCCGTGCCGGCTGCGGTGGCGGGCGTCGCTGCCGAGGGCGATGCGCACCCCGGCCGCACGGGCCACCGCGATGGTCTCGGTGAGTGCGGCGGCGGTCGACTCGGCGCGTTCCACGGCCCAGCCAGGAAGCACACCTGTGCGGGCAAGGGCTGCGAGGTCCAGATAGGAGGACAGGGTCGGGACCAGCGTCACCCCACGGGCGGCCATCGCGGCGGCGGCCCGTTCACCCAGACCGATCCCGTGCTCGATGGAACGCGCCCCCGCGGCGACCGCGGCCTCGACCGCCCGCGCGCCCAGAGCGTGCATCATCACCGGCCGACCGTAACGGCCGGCCTCGGCGACCGCGGCGGCCAACTCGGCCGGGGCGAACGGCAACTCGGTGAAGCCGGGTCGGGTGGACATCACCCCGCCACTGGCGTAGATCATCACCCAGTCGGCGCCGGCACGTAGCACCCCGCGCACAGCGGTGGGCAGGTCACCGGCGACGCTCGCGCTGTGCGCCGGACGGTCCGGGTAGACAGGACCGAGCACATCCTGGGTGGACTCGAGGCCCGGCCCGAGGATGGCGCCGTCGCCGTGACGCCCGTTGCGGCTCAGCGCCACCACCGACACGCCGAGTCTCGGCCCGGGGACGGTGCCCGCGGCGAGCGCGTCACGCACCCCGGCGTCGGCCCCACCGGCATCGCGCACCCAGGTCACCCCGGCCCGCAACGTTGCCCGCAGGGCCTCGGCGGTCTGCAGGAACCTGGTGGACAGCGGCGCCGTGACCAGTTCGAACGGATCATAGGTGGACTGGGTGAGGTGCGCGTGGCAGTCGACCACGCCGGGCATGACGAACAATCCGCGCGCGTCGACGTCGATCGCCTCGGGGTCGATCGGCAGGGCACGGCCGACGGCCCGCACGATCCCGTCACGCACCGCGAGGTCGCAGGGCTCGCTGAAGCGTCCCGTCCGGTCCAGCACATGGCACTCACGCAGGGTGAACGCCCGCCCGCCGCGCCCTTCGCGCCGCGGAACGACGTCCGCACCGGGGGCGGTCTCCGTACCGGAGACGGAGTCAGTACCGGAGACGGAGTCAGTACCGGAGACGGAGTCAGTACCGGGGGTGGAGTCAGTGCCGGGGGCGGTACCGGTGCCGGGGGCGGTCTCGCCGCCGAGGTCACGGGACTCCGAGGAACGCGGAGGCGTCGCGGATGCGGGAGTCGACGGCGGGGTCGAGGATGAGGACGCACGAGATTCGGACAAGGCAGCGCCGTTCCTGCTGGGTGGAATGGACGACCGTGGTCGCCGACCGGAGGAACCCGTGGCGACGGTGTGCCGCGGACCGACGGTGCTCTCCACGACCGGGAGGACCGAAAGCCAGGACTGCCCACCGAAAGGCGGGACGATCCGCAGGCGGGACGGCCCGCGACCGCGATGGTCAGCGGGCGTACGGAACCGCGGGGGTCAGCGGGGACAGGCCGCCGTGCACACCCGGCAGGTGTCGATATGACGGCGGTGGGTGAGCGCACGAGCCAGGTCCACCCGCGACCGCGGCATCACCGTGGCCAGCGACCTGCCCATGATCCCCATGCCTCCCGCCGGCGACCCAGGGGCGACACTCGCCCGACCTCACGGTAACCAATGCCCGGCAGCGACGCAAAGCCGTCGACGCACCGGCCGTCGACCAGGTGCGTCTTCTGTCGTCCACCGTGGGCGGGCGGGGACACCCGTCCGATCGGGATCTGGATCACTGGGGGTGACAACGATCGGGGTAGCTGGTCAGACTGGACCTGATGACCACATCACCGCCTCCCCGGCGACCAGTCGCGCGATCCCGCGACGCGCTGGGCCGGCCGTTGCCACCGGGCGTCGTCGGTGTCGCGCCGTTGGAGCTGCCCGACACGCTGCCGGCGCCAGCCGCGCTCGCCGCTGCCCAGCATCTGCTCGACACCGGTCTGCCGTTCCAGGCGCACGAGGTGCTCGAGGCGTCCTGGAAGGCCGCCGAGGACGACGACCGGGGACTGTGGCGGGCGCTCACCCAGCTGGCCGTGGGGCTGACCCAGCTGGCCCGGGGCAACGTCCCGGGCGGCGTCGCGGTGCTCGCCCGCGCCGCCGAGGGCCTCACCCCCTATGTCGGGCGGCACCCGCACGGGGTGGATGCCGCCGCGCTCATCGACTGGTGCGAGCGGACCGCCCGCGCCGCCGTCCAGAGCCGCGCGGCGACCACGGCTTCGGCTTCGGCTTCGGCGGCTGACTCTCGCTCGGTAACGGTTGCGCTGCGTCCACCTCGACTGGTGGGGTGAGTCCACAAAGGCGCTGCGACCGGATCAGTCCTGTGAACGTACCCACCGGAATTCTCACGCACTGACACTCGTTGGTCAGTCAAGAGCGCCGGAGGTAAGTGGGCGACCGGCCCCCGGCGGCCTGGGCGATCCGAGGAGATCCGATGGAAGACGCAGTCATCGTCGACGCGGTCCGCACGGCATCGGGGCGGGGCAAGCCGGGCGGAGCGCTCAACGCGCTGCATCCGGCGCAGCTGCTGGCCACCGTGCTCAGCTCCCTGGTCAGCCGCAACGATCTCGACCCGGCACTGGTCGATGACGTCATCGCCGGCTGTGTGGGTCAGATCGGCGAGCAGTCGTCGAACATCGCCCGCACCGCGGTGCTGTCCGCCGGCTTCCCCGAGACGGTGCCCGCCACGACCGTCGACCGGCAGTGCGGTTCGAGTCAGCAGGCCGCCCACTTCGCCGCCCAGGGCGTGATCGCCGGGGCCTATGACGTGGTCATCGCCTGCGGTGTGGAGTCGATGAGCCGGGTGCCGATGGGTTCGTCGGTCGCCGGCCAGGACGCCGAAGGTCCCGGGCTGCGAGCCCGCTACCCCGAGGGGCTCGCCTCCCAGGGGATCGGCGCGGAACTGATCGCTGCCCGCTGGAAGCTCGACCGCGACGAGCTGGACACCTTCGCCGCGCGCTCGCACGAACTCGCCGCCGCCGCGACGGCCGCCGGCGACTTCACACGTGAGATCATCCCCGTCCCGCTGCCGCAGGCCGACGGGAGCGTCCACTCCCACCTGGTCGACGAGACCGTGCGGGCCGGGACCACCGTGGCCAGGCTGGGGTCGCTGCGGCCGTCGTTCCACACCGAGGCCTGGGCGCGACGGTTCCCCGAGATCGGCTGGAACATCACCCCGGGCAACGCCTCCCCGCTGACCGACGGGGCGTCCGCCGTCCTGATCATGAGTGCGTCGAAGGCGGCGGAACTCGGCCTGCGCCCCCGCGCCCGCTTCCACGCGTTCGCCCTCGCCGGGGATGACCCGCTGCTCATGCTCACCGCCCCCATCCCCGCCACCCGCAGAATCCTCGCGCGCACCGGACTGTCCCTGGACGACATCGACGCCTACGAGGTGAACGAGGCCTTCGCGCCGGTCCCACTGGCCTGGGCCCGTGAGCTGGGCGCCGACCCGGCCCGGCTCAACCCCCGCGGCGGCGCCATCGCGCTCGGCCACGCCCTGGGCGGCTCGGGCACCCGCCTGCTCGCCACCCTGGTGAACCACCTGGAGGCCACCGGCGGACGCTACGGACTACAGACGATGTGCGAGGGCGGGGGCATGGCCAACGCCACCATCATCGAGCGCCTCTGACCGCATCCCCACCCGCGGTCAGCCGGTGAGCGCGGTGACGGACAGCTGCTGGACGGATGTCGAGGCGCAGGCCGACGTGTCCGACAGGGGCTGGCGCAGCGCCGTGTGCGATCCGGGCGGGTAGACCCGCAGCGCCGTCACCGCGGTGATCTGCCCGGCGTCCAGGCATCCTTCCTGGATGCCCGGGTGGACGATGCGCAGGACGGCGGACGCGGACCCACCCGGGGCCAGGCTCACCGTCGTCGCGGCGGCGCCGGTGCGGGTCGCGGCGGCGCCGACCTGCGCCCCCGCGGCGTCCAGGTACGACACGCCGGGGAAACCCCGCAGCGCACAGGTCACGGTGCCGGTGTTGGTCAGCACGAGCCGCTCGTAGGTACTGCCGGCCGCACCCTCCGGGTCGGCGACCCGCAGTGACAGCGCCGAGGCCGGGCAGATCCCGGACGATCCGGCGCCCGGGGCCGGCACCGTCGCGTTCGAGACCGGCGCCGTCGGGTTCGTGGCCGCGGGCGGGTTCGTAGCCGGAGCGGTCGAGGCCGCCGCGGTGGCCGTCGCGGGCGGCGGTGAGGTGCTCACAGCGGGCGGGCCGCCGGCCGGCGCGATCGTCGTCGCGGCGGGTCCGGCGTCCGAGGCGCATCCCGCGAGCGCGCCGACCGCCAACGCGCCGACCGCCGCCAGCATCATCGCCCGACCCGCCAGCGTCCCCCCGGCCGGCCGCTCGATCGCCCGTCCCTCCCACGCACGACGGTGCCGCCGGGACGGTTGTCCTGACCGCGACCCCTCCTCCCCGGCACCGTCGCGCTCCCCGGCACGGTCGCGCCGGTCAGGTCGGGGGTGCTGATCCGGCGGAGCCTGCTGGCCAGGGCTGTGCGGCTGGCCAGGGCTGTGCGGCTGGCCAGGGCTGTGCGGCTGGTGCCCGTACATGGCGACCTCCCCAGTCCGGCACCGGCAAGCGGGCGATGCCGGGGTACTCGGACGGCGCCGCGTCGATGCTGCGACGCCACCGCTGGCAACGACTTTCCGTTCTCGTCCTCGTCCTACGGCCGCTGTCCTCTATCCCCTGCCCAAAGTCACGATGCGTGACACCCGATCGGTGGGCTGGCCCGCGCCGCGGGATGGGGCTGGCCCGATCGAGTGATCCACCTTCGTGGCCGGCCGGTGCCGCGGTCGTCGGCGTGGCGGCGGACCGTGCTGCTGGACGACATGTCCACACCGTGATCTTTTACCGATGGGCGGCACGGGTATGGACCGTCCGGCAACGACGGGTCATCGTGAAACGAACGGGCCAGCCGGCGCGTTGATACCCCGGATACGGGGTATGGCCTGCGCCAGGTCGTCCCGCACCGACCGGAAGGGATCATGACAGACTCCGCCGACGCCGGATGTAGTTCCGGCCGACCCACGTACGCGCCGACGGGGGTCGACCGTTGATCGAGGCGCTCTTGCTGATAGCCGGGTTGGCGCTTGTCGCCGCCTGTGGGATCTTCGTCGCCGCCGAATTCGCCCTCGTCACGGCCGACCGGCCCTCCATCGAGCGGGCCGCCGAACGCGGCGAACGCGGGGCCCGCGGGGTGCTGGCCGCCCTGCGCAGCCTGTCCACCCAGCTCTCGGGTGCCCAGCTGGGCATCACCGTGACGAACCTGGCCATCGGTTTCCTCACCGAACCCGCCATCGCCGACCTGTTGCGGGGTCCGCTGCGCGGCATCGGAGTCAGTGGCGGCGCGGTCGACGCACTGTCGGTGACGATCGCGATGGTGCTGGCGACCGCCGTCACCATGATCTTCGGTGAACTGATCCCGAAGAACCTGGCCCTGTCCAGCCCGCTGCCCACTGCCAAGCTGGTGCAGGGGCCGCAGCGGGCGTTCACCCGGCTGGCCGGGCTGCCCATCCGGTCGCTGAACGCCTCCGCCAACGCGCTGCTGCACCCCCTCGGTATCACCCCGCAGGAGGAGCTCGCCTCCGCCCGCTCGGCGCAGGAGCTGTTCTCCCTGGTGGGACGCTCGGCCGAGCACGGCACGCTGTCGCAGGAGACCGCGACACTGGTCCAACGGTCGCTGCTGTTCGGTGACCGCACCGCCGAGGATGTGATGACCCCCCGGATGCGGATGCGCACCGTGCACGCGGACGAGCCGATCAGTGAGGTCATCACGCTCACCCGACGCACCGGGCATTCCCGCTTCCCTGTGCTCGGCGCGGACAGCGACGACGTCGTCGGCGTCATCCACATCAAGAACGCCGTGGGCGTTCCCGAGGAGGCCCGCGACCACACGCCGGTGCGTGAGGTCATGGTCACGCCGGTGACCGTGCCGTCCACGTTGTTGTTGGAACCGCTGCTGGAGACACTGCGAGCCGGTGGACTCCAGATGGCCATCGTCGTCGACGAGTTCGGCGGGACGGACGGCCTGGTCACCGCCGAGGACCTGATCGAGGAGATCGTCGGCGATGTCGTCGACGAACACGACCGGGTCTCCCCCCGCGCGCTGCGCCGTCACGACGGCACCTGGCTGCTCTCCGGTCTGCTACGCCCCGAGGAGGCTGGCAACATCACCGGGATAGAGATCCCCACCGACGACACCTACCAGACGCTCGGCGGGCTGATGGCCCGTGCGCTCGGCCGCATCCCCCACGGCGGCGACAGCACCCTCGTGGACGGTGTGCGTTACACCGTCGAACGCATGGACGGCCGTCGGGTCGACCGCGTCCGCCTCGACGGAGCCGGCCGGCCCGGTGCTGCCAGCGACGCCCGTGAGCCAGAGGCGACGGCCCGATGAGCCCCCTGCTCGCGGTCTCGGCGACCATCGCGCTGCTCCTGCTCAACGCCCTGTTCGTCGGCGCCGAGTTCGCGTTGATCTCAGCCCGGCGGACCAGCATCGAACCGCTCGCCGAGTCCGGCAACCGGCTGGCGAAGATCACGCTGGGGGCGATGGAGCACGTCTCGCTGATGCTCGCCGGCGCGCAGCTGGGCATCACCGTCTGCACCCTGGGACTTGGTGCCCTCGGTGAGCCGGCGGTCGCGGATCTGCTACACGGCCCGTTCGAGGCGATCTCCCTGCCTGCGGCGCTGCTGCATCCGCTGTCGTTCGCCGTCGCCCTGGCGCTGGTCACCTTTCTGCACGTCGTCATCGGCGAGATGGTCCCGAAGAACATCGCGCTGACGATGCCGGACAAGGCCGTGCTGCTGCTCGCGCCGATGCTCGTCGGCTTCGTCCGACTGGGCAAGCCGCTGATCATCGCGCTGAACAAGGTGGCGAACCTGTCGCTGCGCGCCGTCGGCGTCGAACCGAAGGACGAGGTCGCCAGCACCTTCACCCGCGACGAGGTGGCCGGACTCGTCGAGGAGTCCCACCGCGAGGGCCTGCTCGCCCAGGACGAGCACGAACTGCTCACCGGCGCGTTGTCGTTCGAGGAACGCACCGCCCGTGGTGTGCTGCTCGCACCCGGCAGCCTCGTCACCGTGCCACCGACGATCACTCCCCGGGAGGTCGAGCAGCTGGCCGCCCGCACCGGCTACACCCGCTTCCCGGTCTGCGACACCAGCGGTGAGATGACCGGCTACCTGCACCTCAAGGACGTGCTGGAGACCCGTTCGACCAAGCGGACGAGTCCGGTGGCCGCCAAGTGGGTCCGTCCACTGGCACATGTCGCCGCGGACGACAGCCTGCGCACGGCGTTGGCCACCATGCAGCACTCCGGCGCCCACCTCGCCCGTGTCACCGACGACGCCGGTGCGGTGCTTGGCCTGGTCGCCCTCGAGGACATCCTCGAGGAACTGGTCGGCGAGATCCGCGACGACGCCGGACGTGGCCGGCTACGCCAGGAGCCCCAACCCGCCTGAGCGGCTGTGTCCCTCCCGACACCGTCTGACCCGTCCGCGCGCCCTGGACTGGCAGGCGGTGTCCGGACCTGGCCGGCGGTGTCGGGGTGGAGACAAAGCACCGGGCTACTGGGCCCTATCACCTGCTGGTATGAAGAACAGGTCAGAGCGATACCGCCGGGGCGGGCGGACGTCGCCGAAGCAGGGGGTTTGCGGGGCGCGCGGCGCCGCCGCGGGAGTGGGGCACGGTGACGGGGTCGGCACAACCGCCGCTGACCGGGAGCACCGCACGGCCGTTGCAGCCCGGCGATCCGCGCAGCCTCGGGGCGTACCAGGTCATCGGGCGGCTCGGGCAGGGCGGGATGGGCACGGTCTTCCTCGGCCGGGCGCCCGACGGCAGCGCGGTGGCGATCAAGGTGATCCGCCCGGAGCTTGCCCAACGAGCCGAGTTCCGCGCCCGGTTCGCCCGCGAGGCCGAAAGCGCCCGGCGGGTGCGCCGCTTCACCACCGCCGCCGTTCTCGACGCCGACCCGCACGGCCAGCAGCCCTACCTGGTGACCGAGTTCGTCGAAGGCCCCACGCTGTCACGTCACGTGTCGATCCGTGGGCCGCTGCGCCCCGCCGACCTGGAGCAGCTCGCGGTCAGCACCACCACGGCGCTGACCGCCATCCACGCCGCCGGTATCGTGCACCGCGATCTGACCCCCGGCAACGTGCTGCTCTCCCCGGTCGGCCCGAAGGTCATCGACTTCGGCCTGGCCCGTGAGTTCAACGCGGACACCGAGCTGTCCCGCAACGTCCGCCAGGCCATCGGCACCCCCGGCTACATGTCACCGGAGCAGATCCTCGACTCCCCGATCACCTCGGCGGTCGACATCTTCTCCTGGGGCGCCGTGATGATTTTCGCCGCCACCGGTCAGCCGCCGTTCGGCACCGGCCGGATGGAGGCGATTCTCTACCGGATCGTCAACGAGTCGCCCAGGCTCGACAGCCTCAACCCGGAGCTGCGCGCACTCGTCGAGGCGGCGATGGCCAAGGAACCCGCGGCCCGACCCACCGCGGAGGAGCTGCGTGGCGCGCTGACGGCCGGCGGACCCGTGCCGGTCCACCTGGTGGGACCGCTCGCCGACGCCACGGACGTCGACCCGCCCGCCGCCGAACCCGGCTCGCCACGACGCCGCTGGGGCCGACGCGGACGCACCGACTCCACCCCCACCAGCGCACCCCCCATCACCGCCGGTACCGCCACCCCGGTCACGCCTGCCACTGCGGCCACACCTGCCACTGCGGCCACACCTGGCACCCCGGTCACACCTGCCGCCGCTGCTCCAGCCGTTCCCGTTACCTCGGAGTCGGCGGGCTTCGCCGCGGGTGGTGGTACCGGTGCCGCCCGGCCATGGCCCACGCAGGCGGCGCAGACCCAGCTCTCGCCACCACCGGTCACCTCGCCACCACCGGTCGCCGCGCGCCCTACGGCAGGCCCGGCGGGCCCACCATCACCCGCACCGGCAGTACCAGCAGAGGCCCCGCCCTCTCCTCGTCCGCTGGGGCCATCCACCTATGGGACGCCGCCCGCTGGCGGACCATCCACGTCCACGCGGGTCGCGGCCAGTGCGGACGAGCAGGACGGGTCACACGGTCGGCGGCGGCGCGCGCTGCTGGTCGGCGCCGGATTCGCGGTGTTGCTGGCAGCGGCGGTGGCCGTCCCGATCGTCGTGCTGGGAGGCGGGAAGGGTGACCAGCCCACCGCGGCCGAACGGACGAAGGCGTCGACCGGGCTGGCCGCGCGGGCAGCGCTCGTGCGGCCCGACGATCCGAAGCTCGCCGGCCAGCTGAGCCTCGCCGCCTACGCTGTCGCCCCGACCGACCCGGCGCGCGACGCGCTCATCCTGTCGTTCGCCCAGTCGACCGCGGCTCAGGTCGACTCGAGCGGCACCGTCTACTCCGATCTCGCGCTGAGCGCGGACGGGCAGACCCTGGCCGCCACCGACAACGCCGGACGGCTGCGTCTGTGGCGTCTCACCACCGGTCAGCGGCCGACCGTCGCGACCAGGGGCAATGATGACGACCAGGCCAACGGGGTCGTCTTCGCCGACGACGGCCGGACGCTCGCGACCGGCGGAGCCAGCGACGCGGGACGCCTCTGGGACGTCACCGACCCGAGCCGGCCGGTCAGACACGGCTCCCTCGGCACCCAGGCGACCGCGGTGCACCGGTTGGCGTTGTCGTCCGCCGCGCATCTGCTGGCCACCGCCGGCGGCGACTCGTCCGTGGGACTGTGGGACGTCACCGACCCGAACCAACCGCGCTCGCGCTTCCTGCTCGTGGGACGAGGGCCCGTGACGGGGGTGGCGCTGCGACCCGACGGCGCGGTGCTCGCGATCGCCGGGGTTGGCGGTTCCGTGCAGCTGTGGAACGTGCGCGACCCGGCCGACCCCAGCCAGCTCGGCCTGGTGACCGGGCATACCGGCGCGGTGAACAGTGTCGCCTTCAGCCCGGACGGCACCCGGCTCGCGACCGGCGGTGACGACCGGGTGGTGCAGCTGACCGACGTCAGCGACCCGGCCAGACCGCGGGGGCCGCACCGCCTCACCGGCCACGGCAGCGCCGTCGCGACCGTCGCCTACACCGGCGCTGACCAGCTGCTGAGCGCCGACACCACCGGCACGGTCGCCTACTGGAACCTCGACGGCCTCGCCCAGGCCCCCGCCGGGACGTCCCCGCCGTTCACGCGGCTGGGCGACCTGGACGGCCCGATCCAGGCGATCAGCACCGCCAGAACGGGCGCCGTCGCGGTCACCACCCAGAAGGGCCAGACCTTCGTCGGCACCCTGGACCCCGCCCGGCTACGCCGGTTGGCCTGCGCGACGGCGTCGGCGGCCCCGGACCGCGACGAGTGGAACCACGAGGTGCCCGGCATCCCCTACACCGACGTCTGCGCTCCCTGATCACCCGGGCCGCCCTGCCCGGAGCCGGCTCGTCCCGCGGCAGCGTCCTGCTCGGTGGCACCGTCCTGCTCGGTGGCACCGTCCTGCTCGGTGGCACCGTCCTGCTCGGTGGCACCGTCCTGCTCGGTGGCACCGTCC